>CAIYPC010000386.1 GCA_903927975.1 uncultured Bacteroidota bacterium
AAAAAAATAATCAGGAAAAAGAAAAGAAAATGTTTCATCAGTTGATTTCAAGTAGATACGAAAATAAGATGCAAGAGGTTAGCAAAACGTGAAAAAATTGAGGAGAGGTATAAGGTATAGGGCTTAAGGCATAAGGAGGAAGGAACAAGGAATAAAAATACAAAAGCCTTTTTTTAGTAGCTTTAAAAAGAAATTTGCAGAATAAATTTTATACCATGAAATACGCTCCTTTCCAAAATTACATCAACGGACAATTTGTTCCTTCATCATCAAACAGAAAACTTGATGTGATTTCCCCGCTCGATGGAACATTGCTTTCTTCCGTCCCAATGTCATCTGCTGAAGAATTGGATGCTGCTGTGAAAGCTGCTGCAAATGCGTTTCCTGTCTGGAGCAAAACACCTATCAAAGAAAGAGCGCAGATATTTTTTAGATATAAATATTTATTGGAAAAAAATATTACTGAACTCGCCGCATTAATCTGCGAAGAGAATGGAAAAACAAACGGAGAAGCCATTGCAGAAATTGAAAAATCAATTGAGCTTACTGAATTTGCATGCGCTCTTCCGCAAATAATGACCGGCGAAATTTTGGAAGTAAGCAAAGGAATTGAATGCAGGACAGAACATATTGCACTCGGAGTAGTGGCATCTATTGTACCTTTTAATTTTCCTGCAATGGTACCTAACTGGACAATACCAAACGCAATCGCTACAGGAAATTGCATGATAATAAAGCCATCAGAAAAAGTTCCATTGAGCTGCGCGAGAATTGCTCAATTACTAAAAGAAGCAGGACTGCCTGATGGCGTTTTTAATATTGTGAATGGTGATAGTGAAATTGTAAATGCTATTTGTGTGCATCCACAAATTGAAGCAATATCATTTGTGGGTTCAACGAAAGTCGCAAAAATTGTTTATCAAAAAGCAACGCAACATTTTAAAAGATGTCTTGCATTGGGCGGCGCAAAAAATCATTTATTGGTGTTGCCGGATGCGAAAGAAGAAATGACAGCAGTGAATATTGTTGCGAGCATGAGCGGTTGTGCCGGACAACGATGCATGGCAGCAAGCGCAATGATTGGTGTAGGTAAAGTGGATCATATCATCAATAGAATTTGTGAAGAGGCAATAAAAATAGTTGCAGGAAAAAATTTAGGTGCAGTTATTAATAAAGCATCAAAAGAACGCATTGAAAAATATATTACTGAAGCAGAACAACAAGGCGCAAAAATTTTAGTGGATGGGCGAAATGCAAAAGTGGAAGGCAAAGAAAATGGAACTTATGTTGGCCCAACTGTTATTGATTATGTTAGACCTGATATGGCAATTGCAAGAGAAGAAGTTTTCGGGCCTGTTATCAGCATCATGCGCACTGACAGTTTAGACGAAGCCATTTCTATTCAAAATAAAAATCCTTATGGCAATGGCGCAAGTGTGTTCACGCAAAATGGTAGTCTTGCAAGATATGTGATTGAGAAAGCAAGCGCAGGAATGATTGGCGTGAATGTTGGCGTGCCCGTGCCTCGCGAGCCTTTTTCTTTTGGTGGATGGAATGAAAGCAAATTCGGTGTGGGTGATATCACTGGAAAAAGTTCTATTGAGTTTTGGACGAAACTAAAAAAGACAACCGTGAAATGGAATCCGGAAGCGGGTGTGAATTGGATGAGTTGAGACCCCTGCCCCCCAAAAGGGGGGACTTGGTTGGATCTGCAAAAGAAATTGTGAAATTTACTTTTGAAATAATCTAAACTAAAAAGTTTATGTCTGTTCAAAAATCATCAGAGACTCAATACCCCCCTTCAGGTGCTGGGGGTATCGTACAGGACAATCTCGATTACACATTGTTTTCATGGAGCAAGCAAAAAGGAATCAATCCCATTGCCATAAAGTATGCTGAAGGTGTTCATCTCTACGATTATGACGGAAAGAAATACATTGATTTTTCTTCGGGATTGATGAATGTGAATATCGGTCATGGCAATCCTCGTGTGGGCATTGCCGTTATTAACCAGATGCAACAACTGAGTTATGTAACACCGGGTTTTGCAACAAAGCCACGCGGCGAGCTTGGAAAAAAATTGGCATCTATCACACCAGAAGGATTGAATAAAACTTTATTCACAACAGGCGGCGCGGAAGCAATCGAAAATGCAATCAAGCTTGCGAGATTATATACTGGCAAACATAAAATCATTACACGTTATCGCGCATTTCATGGTGCTTCGTATGGAGCGATGTCTGCTGGCGGTGATCCCAGAAAGTTGGCAGCAGATTCACAACAAGCTCCGAATATTATTCATGCCGAAGATCCTTATTGCTATCGCTGTCCATTCGGGCAAACCTTTGGCTCATGCAAATATGAATGTGCAAGCTACATCGAAAGAATTGTGGAATTTGAAGGTCCTGAAAATGTTGCAGCGATATTAATGGAAGGAGAAAGTGGAAGCAGTGGCTGCATTAAATATCCACCTGATTATCTTAAAAAAATAAGAGCAATATGCGACAAGCATAATATATTATTGATAGCAGATGAAGTGATGAGCGGATTTGGAAGAACAGGAAAATGGTTTGGTGTAGATGTTCACGGCGTAGTGCCGGATATGATTGCAACTGCGAAAGGAATTACGTCAGGTTATCTTCCTCTCGGTGCATTAATCGTGAGTGATAAGATTGCGCATTATTTTGATGACAAGATTCTATGGCTCGGGCTTACTTATTCTGCGCATCCTGTATGTTGCGCTGCAGCAGTAGAAACAATTAAGATTTATGAAGATGATAATCTGATTGAGAATGCCGTAGCGATGGGAAAATATATTGATGAGAAAATGTTGTTATTAATAAAAAAACATCCTTCTATTGGTGATTGGCGCAACACAGGATTACTTGGTTGTATTGAACTTGTGAAAAATAGAAATACAAAAGAACCCATGGCGCCATTTAATGCAAAGCCAGATGAAATGGCAATCATGAATAAAGTGGCTTCAAAAATTAAAGAGCTTGGCATGAATACTTTTGTGCGCTGGAATTATATTTTTATTGCACCACCATTGTGCATTACAAAAGATTAAGTTGATGTAGGGATTGCAATTATTTCCGAGGCGTTGGATATTGCGGATGAATAAGTCGCCCCAATCCCCTAAAGGGACTTTG
>CAIYPC010000387.1 GCA_903927975.1 uncultured Bacteroidota bacterium
CAATGCGCTTCCAGCCAATTGATGCCACCACCAATTTCTGCTTCCACAGGAACTTCATTTGGCAATGGCAACGCAGCTCTCATACAATCAAGAATTATTGGTTTTATAATTTCTGCTTCTTCCTTTAATGCATCAAAAACCAATTCATCATGCACTTGCAAAATCATTTTCGATCTGAATTTATTTTTTTGAAATGCTTCATGGATTTTTATCATCGCCAGTTTTATCATATCTGCTGCAGTGCCCTGAATTGGAGAATTAATCGCATTCCGCTCTGCAAAACCACGAACCGTAAAGTTTGCGCTATTAATATCTTTCAGCCAGCGCTTGCGTCCCATCAGCGTTTGAACGTATCCATGTTCTCGTGCAAAGTTGATTGTGTCATCCATATATTTTTGAATGTTCGCGAATTGCTTTTTATAGTTATCAATAATTTCTTTTGCTTCCGTTCTGCTGATTCCCAAATTATCTGCCAGACCAAATGCACCTTGTCCATATATAATCCCAAAATTTACGCTCTTTGCTTTGTAGCGCATTTCTTTCGTCACCGTATTTTCTTCAACGCTATAAACTTTTGCAGCAGTTGCCGTATGAATATCCTTCCCATTTTTAAATGCTTCGCACATCGCTGGATCGCCACTGATGGCTGCGACAATGCGCAATTCGATCTGTGAATAATCGGCAGATAATAAAATGTGATTTTCATCACGCGGAATAAATGCTTTGCGAATTTCTTTTCCACGTGTGGTGCGAACGGGAATATTCTGCAGATTCGGATTATTGCTTGACAAACGGCCTGTTACCGCAACGGCTTGCGCATAAGAAGTATGCACTCTTCCTGTTTTTCGGTTGATCATCAACGGTAGTGCATCCACATAAGTTGATTTGAGCTTTGTTAGTTCGCGGTAAATAAGAATGTCCTCTACAATTTTACTTTTGTTCGCAAGTTTTAGCAACACATCTTCGCCAGTTGCATATTGTCCAGTCTTCGTTTTTTTAGCTTTCGGGTCGAGTTCCAATTTTTCAAAAAGCACCTTTCCTAATTGCGATGGAGATGATAGATTAAATCTCACACCAGCTTGTTGGTAAACATTCGCTTCCGCTTGTTTCGCATCTATTTCCAATTGTTTTGAATAATCATTTAAGAAACCAATATCAATTTTCACACCTTCAAACTCCATATCAGTAAGCACTTTCACCAATGGGTTTTCTACTTCTGCAAAAACTTTTTCAACATCTTTTGTTTTAAGCAATGGAACAAAAACATTTTTTAGTTGAAGTGTGATGTCTGCATCTTCTGATGCATATTCTTTTATTTTTTCAAATTCCACATCACGCATATTGCCCTGCGTTTTCCCTTTCTTTCCAATCAATTCTTCTATATGAACAGGTTCGTACCGAAGAAATTGAACGCTCAAACTATCCATGCTGCGCTTGCCTTCAGGCTCAATCACATAATGTGCAAGCATCGTATCAAACAAATCTCCTTTCAACTCAATGCCATACCATTTTAAAACTAAAAGATCATACTTTGTATTTTGCCCAACCCAAGTTATTGTTTCAGCGTTGAAGAGTTGACCAAATTGACTAAGAATTTTTTTTGTTTCAATTTGATCTGTTGGACAAGGAATATAATATGCTTCACCTTGTTGATAAGAAAAACTCAAGCCAACAAGCTCCACATCATTAGCATCAATGCCAGTTGTTTCCGTGTCAAAACAAATTTCTTTTTGTAATAATAATTTTTCAACTAATTCCTTAATGGCTTGTTCACCCTGTATTAAATGATACGTATGTGCTGTGTTATTAATATTTTTTTCCGCAACTAGAATATCTGATGCATCAGAGACTTCGCTTTCATCTTGTTCCTTATCACTTGTCACTTGTTCTGTCTTCCTTGTCTCTTGTTTATTCCCTTTTGTTTCAACAACTTGTCCAAACAAATCTGTTTGAACTCCTTCTGATGCAGTATTAAACCCACTAAAATCATCACCCAATATGCGTTTGCCAATTGTTTTAAATTCAAGATCTGTAAACACATCTTTTAATATCTCTTTGTTCCAATCCTTCAACTTAAAATCTTCTTCATGAAATTGCAACGGCACATTCATAATAATCGTTGCCAATTTCTTACTCATAATCGCCATTTCTTTTCCAGCTTTCACCTTCTCTCCCAACGCGCCTTTTATTTTTTCAGCATTGTCCAAAACATTTTCAAGCGTATTGTATTCCGCTAATAATTTTGCAGCCGTTTTTTCGCCAATGCCCGGAATGCCCGGAATATTATCAACCGCATCACCCATCAATCCGAGTATATCAATTACCTGTGACACATCTTTGATATTCCATTTCTCACAAACTTCTTTTGGTCCTAGAATTTCAATTGTTCCGCCCTGATATGGTGGCTTATAAATTTTTACTTTTTCAGAAACCAGTTGCCCATAATCTTTATCAGGCGTAACCATGAAAACTTCGTAGCCAGCATCAGCAGCTTGCTTGCTCAGTGTGCCAATCACATCGTCCGCTTCATATCCATCCAATTCCATAATTGGGATCTTAAATCCTTCAATGATTTTTTTTATATCGGGAATTGCGCCAAGCAAATCTTCTGGGGCTTCTTGTCTGTTTGCTTTGTAATCAGCAAAATCTGTATGGCGCTCAGTTGGCGCATGCGTATCAAAACAAACAGCCATGTGGGATGGCTTTTGATTTGTGATGAGATCGATCAAAGTATTAGTGAAACCGAATTGTGCATTGGTGTTTCGTCCTTTGGAAGTTACACGTGGGTTACGGATAAGCGCATAATAAGCACGAAAAATAAGTGCCATTGCATCAAGCAGGAATAATTATTTCTCCATAGCGAGCTATATTTTGCTGATGAAATTTATCATCAACGATAAGCCACTAAGTTAATTAATTCCTTTTCTACGATGCAATAAAAAAACCATCACGCCATAGGGTGATGGTTTTAAATATTTTCAGTAAAAACTTTTTTGCTTAGTTTCTCTTTTCTTCTTTAACAGCAGGCTTTGCATTTTCAACGGCTACCGGTTGTTTCGGTTGCTGAGCAGCAGCCTGAACATAAGTAGAACTTGTTTTTGTTGCAACGCTAGCACTGTCGTCTTCGTCTTTGTGAATGAAATTGCGGTAGATTGCAAATGCGAGCAGGGAAACTGCAAATAGGTTGAATAATTTACGGTATGGACTTCCCATAGTATTGGATTTTTAAATTAAATAATCGAGCCACAATTATAAACGACGACATGATATTAATATTGCAAATGCAAAAAATTTTTCTATAGAAATTTAGAAATTGTAATTGCTGATAATAATTTTTGAAGAAATTATTTTGAGAATTCTCCCTAAATTTATTTCATCGCTTCCAGTTCTTTTTGCATCCTGAACATTTCATCGCGAAGCCGTGCAGCTTCCATGAAATCCAGGTCCCGTGCAGCTTTCTCCATTTCTTTTTTAATTTTTGAAATGGCTTTTTCCATTTGGGGAATGGTTTTATATTGTTCTTGATCCTCAGCGGCAACCGTTATCAGATTTTCATCGGACTGAATCGCGTAGGGATTTTTTGAATCGAAGCCTTTGATATCGAGTACAGATGTTTGTTGGAATATTTGTTCCTTAGATTTTTTTACAGAGGCTGGAGTAATGTTGTGCTCAATATTATATGCCACCTGTTTTTCGCGTCTGCGACTTGTTTCATCAATAGTGCGCTGCATGCTTTCGGTCATTTTATCAGCATAAAAAATAACAAGCCCATCAATATTTCTCGCAGCACGTCCTGCCGTTTGCGTCAATGATCTTTCATTGCGCAAGAAACCTTCTTTATCTGCATCCAAGATAGCAACGAGCGAAACTTCGGGAAGGTCCAATCCTTCGCGCAATAAATTCACACCCACCAACACATCAATTTCACCCAAGCGCAATTGCCTTAATATTTCCACACGCTCCAGCGTGTCAACTTCGCTATGGATATATTTTGATTTGATATTGATGCGATGAAGATATTTATCCATCTCTTCGGCCATGCGTTTTGTGAGCGTTGTAACAAGAATTCTATCGCCCTTGGTGATGCGCTTGTCAATTTCATCCAGCAGATCATCAATCTGATTAACGCTTGGGCGAATCTCAATCGGAGGATCCAATAATCCCGTTGGGCGAACTACTTGCTCAATAACAACACCTCCTGTTTTTTCCAATTCATAATCGCCAGGAGTGGCGGATACATATATAGTCTGATTTGTGAGCGATTCAAATTCATGAAAATTCAAAGGACGATTATCAAGTGCTGATGGCAATCGAAAACCATAATCAACCAATATCAATTTCCTGCTTCGATCGCCACCATACATACCGCTCACTTGCGGAATGGTTTGATGGCTCTCATCGATCACGCATAAATAATCTTTCGGAAAATAATCGAGCAAACAAAATGGACGAGTGCCGGGTTGGCGGCGATCAAAAAATCTTGAATAATTTTCTATGCCATTGCAGTAGCCCAACTCGCGGATCATTTCTATATCATAATTAACGCGCTCGCTCAATCGCTGCGCTTCTATATATTTACCCGTGCTTTTAAAATAATCAACCTGCGCTCCCACTTCATCTTGTATCTCATAAATAACTTGCTGCAACATGTTTTTTGGAGCGAGATATAAGTTGGCAGGAAAAATAGCAGCATCTTCCATTTTGCCAATCCGTTTTCCTGTATTGATATCGAAGCTTTCGATCTCTTCAATATCATCACCAAAAAAACTAATGCGATATCCATAATCAACATAAGGAAGATTGATATCGATCGTATCGCCTTTCACGCGAAATGTTCCTCTGGTAAAATCTCCCTGACTTCTATTATATAATGAGTTGACGAGCGAATGCAAAAATCCTTGCCGTGAAATGGTTTGTCCTAGCTTTACTCGAATGATCCCATTTTCATATTCTGTAGGATTTCCGATTCCATAAATGCAACTCACAGATGCAACGATAATAATATCTCTTCTTCCCGTCAACAATTGAGCAGTTGCTTGCAATCGAAGCTTATCTAATTCTTCATTTATCGAAAGATCTTTTTCAATATAAGTATTGCTCACCGGCATGTAAGCCTCGGGCTGATAATAATCATAATAAGAAACAAAATAACCGACTGCGTTGTCAGGAAAAAATTGTTTGAACTCGCCATACAATTGCGC
>CAIYPC010000388.1 GCA_903927975.1 uncultured Bacteroidota bacterium
ATGCGCCACTGCATATTGATGGAGATCCCAAAAAAACTGCTAAGAAATTTGAAATAAGAGTAATACAAAAAGCTTTGAAACTTTTACAACCTTAATTTTTCGGCAAGCCTTTGCTCATAAAATTTTTAATGGTGCCGAATGCTTTTTGATTCTCATCGCTGCTTAATGCATTTGCAATGTCAATCTTTTCTTCTTTCGTTAAATGAAAATTCAATGTAGCAGCTTCTAATTCGTTTTTAGGTATGTATTGAAAAGCAAGTTTAAAAAACGGGAGCTTTAAATTATTTTGTGAGAGGCTCAGCAAATCGTCCTGATTATATTCCTGCATTTTATACCAGTTGTATTGGAGCAACAGCAAAGGTTTTGTAACAAGTTCAGTAATGTCATTCGACTCATAAGGATTTTCCCAGCCGCCGGTTTTTCTATCGCGAATCTGGAGCAAAACAATTCCACTTGTGTTTGCAGCAAGCCAATCTTTGAAAGCATTTATAAAACGAATGGCAGTCTGCTCACCAAAATTATCCCTGAAGCCAGCATCCATTACATCAACAACCGGATTTGTTGGCAGCCAAACATTCGGTAGCACATAAGGAAAAGTGGCGTTCATTCTTAACGCAGTTAGTAGTCGTAGGTTCATCGGATTTTGCTTGCTGAAAAATGCGCCAAAATCAATTGCGTCTGGCGATATCGGCGGAATGCGAACGCTATCATATATTGGTCGCATCAAAAAACTGATTGGCTGTGTGCTGATCAACATCGATCGGCTATCGCGAGTGACCACTGAATTAAAAAATATCAAGGGAATGTTTGCATTTTTTTCATCGTCATACAAATCTTTCATTTGTCTATCCAGCAAACCGGCCGTGTTAGCAGCGAGCTTTTGCTCAAAAGCGTAGCCGCGATCTTTTATATATTCATAATTTCCTACTGTAAATTTTTGCGCAGGAGCAGCAAGATCTCTCGCAACAAATGAAGAAAACAAAGGGTTGAGCAGGTCACCTGAAATTGCATCCACATATTTTGGGTCACGCAGATTAATGGTGGTGTCTATTTTATTTTTCAACCGAGCAAGCTCTCTAAAATATGTTGCCCCAAACATTCCGCCAGAAGCACCTGTTATCAAAAATGTTTTGTTCATTAGCTCGCCGCCGCTCAAACTATCCAATCGCTGCAATACATTCATAGTGAATGTTGCGCTTCTGTTGCCGCCACCACTTGTGTTAACAATATATAAAACTGGCTTCTCTTCTTTTTGTTTCTTTTTCCAGTTCTCCAAAATCTGGATCATGTTCTTTTTATCTCTTTCTACTTTCTCGGTTGTGCATAGCCGTAACAAACCTTCTTCGCTGTATGAAGGTCTGTCATCACGATTTATATAATTCAACCCATAAGCTTTATTAGTGGGGTCAATAATATTATTTTGATATAAAAGGTTCAGCACAAAAAATAAAATAATCAAAAAAGGAATACTCCAGCTTTGAAGGAAATAAGAAAACGCACCCGACAATGAAATCAAAATTGCGAAAAAGATAAGCACACTTGATGCAGCGGGGATTTGAAAAAAAGTGCTATCCATAAAAAATCCCACGATAATCAGAAAAATAAATGCGACAAACACAGAGATTATAGCAGAAAAATGGTGGCGACTAAAAATGCTCTCTATAAACTCACGGCTATAATGAGAAACATCGCGTACTTTTTTTATAGTGAGCGGAGAGTTGAGATACCATTGCACTTTAATAATCCTGCTTTCGCTGAGCTTTACTTCATTGCGGTGAAATTGTGATTTGAATAATTTCGGATCGCTTATCACAGGCGCCATTTCTCTGATGATGGATTTATCAGCCCTAAAAAAATAAAGCAGCGACACAGATATTATAATAATAAGTCCAATCAAAAACCCACAGATAAGAAATAATATTTCGGCACCGTTCAACAATTCTTTTGTGATATCGAATCGCAGCGCTTTCACAAAATAAAATATCAGAAAGAAAACGGGTAGAATAAAATTATTGATGCAATATTTCAAAAAAGGTTTTGAAGTAGTTGCCAAAAATTTAAAATGTCTGCTGAACAATATGAACGTGGTAATGTTCCAGCTCATAATGAACATGCCGGTTGCCGCGCCAACAATGCCAGAACTGATTGCGTTTACACTGCCAAGATATTCGGGTGAAAAAAACAATGCTTCTGCGCCAAAGGAGCGAAGAAAACCACCATTGATTGTGCTGAACAAAATAATCCAGAACACCAACAGCACCTGAAATTTTTTGAAGTGCAGCAGCAATAGTTGAACAGGAAAAGAATAATAAACGGGACCTATATATTTCATGATGCGGTTTCCGGAATAGTATAATAAAAGTAATCAAGATTTAGACAAAATGCAATGGAACAAAAGCTGAGCTAATCTTCATTAATACGATTTACTACTTCGCCTAACGATGAACAGAATATAAATCATGCACAATAAAAACAGCATTCCGGCAATCTGGTGCAATTGAGCAAGCGATTCGAAAATGCCCCACCGGTTTGCAACAATCTGTAAGCTGCTCAATACTGTTACAATACCAAGAATAATTTGGATAAACACAATGAAAACCGGCAGCCATCTGCTTTTGCGAAAATAATGTGTGACGGATGAAATGCGATAAGCCTGAAAAGTCCATATTAATGTCAAAACAAAAAGCAAGTAAGCTAGCCCGCGATGAATAAAATGAACAGTGATTTTATTATCAACAAAATTGACCAACCATGGAGATTGCTTAAATAAATTTTTGGGTAGCCAATCACCATTAATCGTTGGCCATGTTGGCGCAGCATTCGCAGTTTTAAGACCTGCCATTAATGCCCCGAACAGAAGTTGAAAAAATAAAATTATAATGATTGACCAGCTCCATTTGCGCAGATTGTTGTTCCTCAAAATTTCTTTTTGAGGGATCAATAATTTTAGCGCAAACCAAAATGCATAACTGATCAGCACAAGCGCTAGCACAAAATGAACCGCGAGTTTTGTTGGCTTCACATAAATGGCATCACCAGTTAATCCGCTTAATACCATAATCCATCCAACCACCGCTTGTAATGCTCCAAGTAAAAATAATATCAGCAATGGTTTTATCATTTGGGATTTTATCTTCCTTTTCCAAATGAGATATACAAAGCCAACAAGAAAAACTATTCCAACCATCTGTGCCCATAAACGATGAAACCATTCCCAGAAAAAAATAAATTTAAAATCCTGTAAACTGAAATCAGAATGAAGCAAACGAAATTGTGGAGTTTGTTTATACAAGTCAAATTTTATTAGCCATTCCTGTTCATTTAATGGTGGAATTGCTTTTGTTCCTAAATTCCATTCTGTTATTGATAATCCAGAGCCTGTCAATCTTGTAATGCCACCAAGGATCACTTGCACCAGCAACATGCAAACGCCAATCAAAACCCAGTTAGCAACAGCACTTGAATTATTTTGAGAAATTGATTTTTTCATAACGCACGCAAAGGTAGCGGAGTCAGTTCAGAGTTTATAGTTGCCAGTTTAGAGTTGATTCTTGAAATTTCAAATTTCGTTATAGACAGAATCAGGAAGATTTTTTCTTTGTCTTTTGAATTGCGGCAAATGGCCCATACTTATGTTGCTGCTCTGAAAAACTGTCCGTATAAGGACCGAAAGGATGATCAAATGGTTTTAATGAAATGTTCGGCCAATCATTTTTGAAATCCCCTTTGGGCCTTGGTTGTGAATTCACATAAGCAGCAACATCCCATGCCTCTTCATCAGTGAGTTGAGAATTTTGATGTGTTGCGCCAAAAGGCATATTGTCTTTCACATATCCTGCAAAACGCGATAAGCGATAAAGCCCTGCTCCGGTGTTATAGCTATGCATTCCCCAAAGTGGCGGGTATAAATAAGAAAGACTGTCTAAATTCGGTTGACCTTCACCGTTAGCATGATGGCACAACATACATTTGGCTTCGTAAACCAATTTTCCTTTTTGCGAATCGGCTGCCCTGTTTAAATAGCTGAGCTGTTGAATGGCTGTACCTTTTGGCTTTTGCCCTTTCGGCACATCTTTCCCAAGCCATTTCATATAAGCAAGAATGCACTGCATCTCACGGCTATTACTATCCAACGGATTTCCGTTCAAACTTCTTTCCAAACAATCATTCACTCTTTGCACAACAGTTTCTATAGCACCACGCCTTTCGCGAAATTTTGGATAGGTTGAATAAACGCCAGCATAATTATTTCCCCAAGGTTTGGTGCCAGCATTCAGATGGCAGTTCTGGCAATTCATCCCATTCGTTGAATGAGAGATTTTTCCTTTTGGGCCGAGATAAAAAGCAGTATTGCTTATTAATAATTTTCCGTACCTAATCATTGCGCCTTCTTCATTATTGGGGATTGAGCTGCTGTCCGGCGCAATCCAAAAATTTTCAGCTATTGAAGACGATGATATTTTTTCAAGAATTTTTTTTGTGAAAATTCTATCGACCACAACAACAAGAATAATTGTTGATATTAAAATCAACATCTTATTTGAAAATATTTTTTTCATGCGATGATAATGCAATTATAAAAAAATCAATACAGCAAGATAAAACATCAGGCTGTATTGATTTTATTTTTCACTTTGAATTTAAACAGAAGCTCAATAGTAGTAATACCAATGAATGAGCATCCAAAAAAATTTTACAAAAGATTTTATCCGACAAAACAATATGCGCAACCATGTTCCTGCGCACGGCCGACCGCCCACACGCCAGAAGGCACCACCTGCACGCCAGGTATCAATCCGTCTATCCATTCTTTTTTAATGTCTGCGGCATTTCCATTTGTTTGCATCGCAACCATTCCAGTGAAAACAGTTAGTGCTGCATCGCAAACGCAGAACATTACGCCACTTGCCATCAGATCTTTTATGCCAATGGGAATAGCGCCCATCACGGGCATCGCAAAATCGCCGGGGCTGGTGTTCCAGAATGGGTTGCGTGTTGTCATCGCAGTCGCTGCATCTGCAGCCCTAAAGCCAGGACCAAGATCGCCGATTTTGAACATGTCTTTGAATTTGTATTTCGCCCAAAGGCTGTCCTGCATGGCAAAAGGAATTGCGTTGTGCCGCAAAATGACTACTGCTGAACAATCTTTTTCCGGCGTTCCTGTTGCAGCATTTGTGAGCAAAAAAACTTTTGGCCAAGCAAAGGGAAACATCCCGTGTGGCTCTGTTGTGTCGAAAACAATTTTGTGTTTGCCTTTTACTTTAGCAAACCATGCATCTGCATCATCAGCTTGTTGTTTAAAATTTTTTTCTGCAGTTGCACTAAAAGGTGCGAATAATGTTCCCAAGCTAAGAGCTGCTGCGCTGCCAGCGACAGTTCCGATGAACTCTCTGCGATCGGTTGTTTGGTTTGAATTGATAGTTTGCATACATAGGTTTTTAGTTATGCGAAGTTGTTTTGTGACAATCCTGTCGAGGATAAGTATGATTGGTGAATGGAAAATTCACAAAGGGCGGACTATAATGAATTACTTAAAAAATATTGAGAGAGATTCTATGCTAGAAAGCTGGTTATTATTCTTACCCCAAAAGGTATGAAGTTTTTTTAAAATATCAATTAAAGCTAATCTAGATTTTTTTGAAGCGAAAAAGGAAATGTATTATTAATGAGGAAGTCTTTCTCTAAGCAAACCATAGACCCAGGTGCCAGCAATTGCGCTGGCTAATGTTATTATAACAACGCTGAAACCCGCACCAATCTGAGCAAACAGCGGACCGGGGCAAGCGCCAGTTATCGCCCAACCAAAACCAAATAACAAACCGCCATAAATCTGTCCTTTATTAAATTGCTTGGGGTGAAATTCAATCGGCTCACCGTAAATCGTTTTCACTTTGAATTTTTTTATCAAGAAAACAGAAATCATCCCAACAACAACTGCAGAACCAATCACACCATACATGTGAAAGCTTTGAAGCCTGAACATTTCCTGGATGCGAAACCACGAAATAATTTCAGCTTTTACTAAAATGATCCCGAAGAAAATTCCTACAAAAAAATATTTTATGTTGTGATACCATGGATGCAGTAGAGCAGATTCGTTAATGCACAATGCATCCAATGAACGAACTTCAAAATCACTATTGGTTTCTTTTATCATTGTTCTTTTTGTTTCTACAGTTTCCATTCATCAAAGTTTTAAAATCATTGGGAGAAAAAAATTTGCCATAATAAAACCGCCAGCCATAAAGCAAATCGTTGCAACAAGCGAAGGCCATTGCAAAGAAGATAATCCCATAATTGCATGACCAGATGTACATCCGCCGCCATAGCGCGTTCCAAAACCAACAAGAAATCCACCAAACACAGTCAGCAGAAAACCTTTCGCAGAAAATAAAGCATGCCAGTTGAAAATATCTGTCGGCATTAATGATTGATAATCGCTTACATGATATTGTTGCAACTCGCTCACCAATTTTGGGTTGATATGAATTGGCTGAAGGTTTTTCAGAACAGATGCTGCTATAATCCCTCCGACAAAAATCCCGAAAACAAAAAATAAATTCCATGCTTCTCTTTTCCAATCATATTTAAAAAAAGAAATGTTTGCAGGAAAACATGCTGCGCAAATATGTCTTAATGATGAAGAAACACCAAGCCGTTTATTGCCTACGATAAGCAACAGAGGAACCGTGAGCCCGATTAAAGGTCCGGCAACATACCATGGCCATGGTTGACTTATATACTCTACTAAATTCATAGAATAAAAATAACAAAAATTCTTTAGAAGAATTTTGCGCAGCGAATGAAAGCACAAAAGCAATTATTTCAGTTAAAATTTTTTGTCTCCTTCCATGAAGCATAATTAATTATTTTTGAGAAAAATTTC
>CAIYPC010000389.1 GCA_903927975.1 uncultured Bacteroidota bacterium
TAATGCGCTGTATATTTTCTTTCTCTGATTTAATATCTGGTATCAGCGTTTCCAATGTTGTGTTTGGATTAAGCGACTTCACTGCTTTGATCGTGTTCTGCCAGATAATGCTGCCACCGTCTTTTATCTCATCGCGATCAACAGATGTGATGACCGCATGTTTCACTTTCATTAAATGTATGGCTTCCGCAACGCGCTGTGGCTCGTCCCAATCAACGGGTTCCGGTCTGCCTGTTGCCACCGCACAAAACCCGCAACTGCGCGTGCAGATGTTTCCGAGTATCATAAATGTTGCGGTGCCTTCGCCCCAGCATTCACCCATGTTTGGGCAGTTGCCGCTTTCGCATATTGTGTGAAGTTTGTGCTCATCAACAAGCCCGCGAACATGTTTATAGCTTTCGCCAATCGGCAACTTAACACGAAGCCAGTTTGGCTTTTTTACCTTCGTTTCGTTCTCGTTTATATTATTTATTATAGGAAGTTCGAGCATAATGTTCAGTTTTCAATTTGCAGTTTTTTGTAGCAGTTGACAGTTGCATATTGTGAAGCGCTCAATAGAATTGTAACAGTACAAGTGAGTGACACAACGATGCTAAATAGAAATCCTATCGCTGGCTAACAAAAACTATCTGCAAAAATAGCTACTTTCCACTACCGAATGTAAATCCTCGCAAACACAGCGGCTTTGCGGGTTTCGGGGTACAAATGGGGAACAGAAAGAACTAGTTTTGCGGTGAATAATAATGCAAATTTAGATGAATTTTGAATGAATCAAGCAACGCTGGATTTGCGTAACTTTGGATGTAACCAAAACCATTTAAACCGTGAGCTTTGATAAAATTAATGCTATAGCAACATTGATCCTTTCTGTTGCTGCCGTAATCGTAGGCGTTAGATCTTGCCAAATTGGAGCTGATGTAGCAAATGACAAAAAACAGATAGATACATTAGCGAATATAGCCCGAACCGATTCAACCGCTTTACAACAGATTATTCGTCAAACAGGAGTTCTTTCAAACGAGTTGCAAGAAATGAAAACTCAATCAGCCCTTATTTCAAATGAATACTCAGAGATGAAAAATGTTGACAAAGGAATTGCCGACCAGACCGGAAAAATTTCAAAGCAATTAGGCTTCACCCAAAAGCAACAAAAAGAAAAAGTGCATGAAGATACATTGCTGGCAAAACGCGAATTATTATCAATGCGAAAAGAAATTGACGAAATGCAATCAAATCATCCCGGGTTGCTTGACATTATTAACAACAATAGTTTCCAAATTCGTTTGGATTATGTCAAAGAGATTGCAAGTTTTTTAGATAAGCCTTATAATTATCAGGTTTTTTTGGAAAATGATAGTATGGTTTTTCATTGGAACGCCTTTTATGTAAGAGCAAAAAGCCTCGCAAACGAGTATTCGAGGCTGGCTTTAGATTCTAACGTTTATTATTTTCAATGTACTATAGAAAACGACGTTCCTCAGTTGAGCCCAACAGGAACGTTACAATTAAAAAGAAGAGCTAGGGACATTGCTGATTGCATGAGCAGATTTCGCAAAAAAGATTTATCTAACTTAAATCAGCTTTTTTTCACTTTTCATGTTGACTTCAGTACTTTTATCGAGTATCAATTGAGGCCTTTTGTTGATGAGAAATGTATTCAGTATGGAATCAAACAACTTTGAAAATTGATAAAAAGTATTATTCATTTCAACTCCTTCTTGGCCTTCCACTTCGCTGCATCCATTTCAATCTTGTTTAACTGATATAAAAGCATCACTTCGTGTTTATTTTTTCGTTTTGGCGGATCTGCAAGCGCTTCAACCTTCGTTAAAAAATGCCTTAGCGTAGCGATATTTATTAAGTCGATATCAAAAATCTATCTTTCAGTAGGAGCTTCTTTTGCTATTTTTTCGAGCTTTGTTATGTGAGTAATTTACAAATAAATAAAATTCATTTTTTCGTATCTTTAAACAAAAACTATGGGAACCAAAAAGATTACTGCAAGCCTGCATTTCGGTCTTCATCCGATGCAAATCACTTCTACAGGCATTAAGTTCAATGATGATTTTATGGAAAGACTATATGATACTGAAGAATATTTCAGAGAGAAGATTATTCTCAAAATAAATGATATCGCAGGTAATGATTGGGCGGTGCGTTTTGTAGAAGAGCCAACGGAAAATAAAAGTTACCTAGTTGATGTTGAGGTCAAAGAGGATCGGCATTTACTAAAAATAATAAATATAATTGCTGAAGCTTTTCCGGAAATCAATTTGAGTTTTTGGAAACCGGGCATTCAATATCAACATCTAGGAAGCAGAAAGGCCGTTGCATAATGAAGCCCTTTATAAAACAGTAAGGCTATAAAAAAAATCAAACCCAAAGTTTAATGACGGGCTATCGCCATAGACTGTCTGTGTTACATACCTTAATACTTGTTAGATGAAAATATTTTAGATCATAAATTTTATAATCTAAATGAAATTGATGGGAAGGCGTCTTTAATATTTGATAGCTACTTTCTACTACCGAACATGATAGTCACATAACCGTTGAAGAAAAATTGTTTTTGAGGAACATTGTAAACGAGTGGGATTTTGCCGAAATAGAACTCAGCATTTACGCCAGCTTCAATGGCAGTAACGGAAGTATTGAAACGCGCATAATCGAACCTTAACGCGGCTTTTGCATGAAGACCAGGCTTTACAGAAAGATGCCCCCAGCCAACAGTAAAGCCAGAAGCCCCAGATATGCCATAAGAATCAACGGTATCAGCTATCAAATCATTAACTGTTTTGTGGATGATGTTGCCAGTTGAATCTTCTACATTAAGATAATATGGCTTAATAAGGCCCAAAGAAATTCCGCCGGTATATATCGCCGAAACTATCACCCCGTTTTTATTTCCCTTCCCCCCAAGAATGCGCTGCTCGCCCATTGATACTTTGAACTGATAAAAATTATTCAATTTATAGTCAACCAAAGAGCTGCCAAAAAAGATATCGCCTGTTGAAATTCTTTTTTCTTTAGGGCTTTTCTTTTCGTTCAGCTCAAATTGAAGTAACCTTGTTTTTTTGGTGGATATAAATTTCCCTTTTTCAAAAAAAATGCCATAACCATCTGTAGCAATCTTTATCCCGAAAACATTTTGCTTGTTGAAAATAAGATCGCCTTCTTCCTCCATTTTAAGGATATTGTTTTTGCGCTTTCTTTTGTCGCTTCTACTGTTGTGCTGATCGATTGATGAAGGCCTGTATGTTGAATCCTGCGCCCATACATTTATGCAAATAATACAGGCTAAAAAAGATAAGAAAAGTTTGTTCACAGTAACGATTTAAATTATCTGGCGTAAATTTATGAAAAAATAAACAATGACTTCAACAGTTATTTACGAAGGAGACCTAAGAACGGTTGCCACTCATTTGAATTCTGGCACAATTATCGAAACAGACGCGCCTCTCGACAACCAAGGAAAAGCACAAAGGTTTTCACCGTCTGATCTTGTGGCTACGGCTTTAGGCAGTTGCATGATGACGATTATGGGCATCAAGGCACGCGACATGAAGGTTGATTTAAAAGGAATGAAAATAGAAGTAGAGAAAATAATGAAAGCAGATCCAAGAAGGATTGGAGGAATCAACCTGACGTTCCATTTCCCTGAAATTTTGCAGGTGGATGAAAAGCAAAAAACGATTTTAGAAAGAGCAGCACGAACATGCCCGGTAATATATAGCATTCATCCTGATATTGAGGTGAAGACGGTTTTTAATTGGAAAGAAAAAGTTTACAGTTTATAGTTTCGAGTTTCCAGTTCTGGCACTGCAAGATTGCTCATCAAATTTTTCA
>CAIYPC010000390.1 GCA_903927975.1 uncultured Bacteroidota bacterium
ATAAGAAACATATAAACGAATAAACGACTGAATTCTTTTAACACTTAATAGATAATCCTTTCTATCACTGCTATTGCAGGATTGCCTTTGTAAATAATATATGGATCAAGGTTTTTTTCTGCAACTGAGCTAATCCCCAATATGCTGTGAGATTTGCATGTTACCCCACCAAAAACCACAGCCTTTGCCCCAATCCAAACCCCATCTTCTAAAACGATGGGAAAAGAAATAAAATCAAAAGTTTGTTTTGTGTGATCATGGCTACCTGTCAACAGCATACATCCTTGAGACAAGTTGACGTTGTTACCAATCACTACATCAGATAAATTATCAATCCACACTTCCTCTCCAATCCATGTATATTCTCCTACCTGCAACTTCCATGGAAATTTAATATTCACTGATGGTTTTATAATAACTCCCATGCCAATTTTTGCCCCAAATAATTTCAGCAAAAAAACTTTTGATCCTGAGAATACATTCAGAGAATTTTTGAAGAAAAAAATATTCACGAAATACCAGATAATCTGTTTGGGTTTTGATGCCCCAATACTGATAGTTGTTTTATATGTTGCATTATTTACCTGCTTCATGAGAACAATTGCAAATATTGTGTATGAAGTCGTGTATTAGAAATAAATGAATGCGCATATTGCCATGCGCTATGTGCCCATTGATCAAAATCGTCCTGATCCCAATTTGCCATTTCCTTAATCACATTGGCAAATTCATCTGGTTTATCCAACGGCAAATCCCACCCTGCTTTTTTGTCTGCAAGTTGTAGCCAAGGAGTTTGGTCACTGATTAAAACCGGTCTTCCGCAAAGCAATGATTCAAAAATCGAATGCCCGAAATTTTCTCCTGTTGTTGGCAAAACAAACAAATGATGCTCTTTCAAAATTTTCGGAAGTTCGTCATTCTGTTTCGGACCGAGATAATTTACATTAATGTTTGAAGGCAATTGATCAATCTTCTTCTTGCATTCATTCCAATAGCTATCGTCTTCAGCAGGACCGATTATTGTTAAGCTTATATTTTCTTTTATATTTTCAAGAAAATTTAAGAGAAATAATAAATTTTTTATTGGAACAATCCGCGCAATAAATATACATTTTAATGTACCCGGAGTTTTTTTGCAACTTGTAAAAACTAGTTGATTCGTGTTGGGCAAATTATCTGCAATCATGATTTTGCTATCTGGAAAAAATCTTTCAATTGCTTTTTTTTCTCGATTATTGGTTGCATGAAAAATGATTTTTTTTCCCATGCCCATCCATTTAAACAACTGGATGAAAGGTTTTTTTTTATAAGGCTTAACATTCAAAGCACTATCATATAATGCGCCCCTTGGGCATAAAACAATTTTGCTTTTAAGCTTGCGCGTATATTTAAGCCAAAGCGGATACACAACAAAATGCGGCGAGAACATGTGATTAAGGTAAACGTAATCAGCATTCACCTCGATCATTGTTTGTTTTAATTGTTTTAAATTCAGTTCACTTTTTTTTGCATAAAAAATTGAAATCCCATTGTTGTCTTTTATCCATTTGTTTGATACAATATTTTGATAAGGTTCTGTTTCTCCGTGATCCGTATCCGTTGTCAAAACATATATATCAAAATCATTCTTCAATGCAAAAGTAAAATTCACACATGATTGAATTGGGCCACCGGCTTTGTAGCCTGGCGCGAACCAATCGACCATGACAAGGATTTTTTTTTTATTTGTTGCCTCTCCCATTATCTTATTATCTCAATAAAATAGCTGGATTACCCGCATACTTGCCTGCGATGTCAATATTTTTTGTGACTACCGCACCCGCCCCAATAACTACATCATCACAAATTGAAACGGGAAGTATTGTGGCATTGGATCCTATTGAAACACGATTGCCAACATTTGTATGTTTCCACAAATTCTGATCAGCACCAGCGGGTGAGCCATCACGAAAAGTATCATTAATGAAAACTACCCCATGACCGATAAAACAAGATTCTCCTATTGCCACCAATTCGCAAATAAATGTGTGAGATTGTATGCGTGTGTTTTTTCCGATGCTTGCATTCTTTTGAATTTCTACAAACGGACCGATAAAAACATTGTCACCAATTGTGCAGCCATATAAATTAACAGGCTCAACAATAATCACATCTTTCCCAAATGCAACATCAACGATGCCTATGTTTTTAATAATGGGCTTCATTTGCAGACTGATAAATCTTCTCAATAATCCTTACAGTTTCCAACCCTGCAATGCCATCAAATTCATTTACCGCACCTTTTGTAAGAACATCAGAAATATGCTTATAAATTTTATCGTGATTAGACATTGACCCCTTATATGACCCGTAATCATTTGCAGGGTTTCCCTCAGCTATATTTTCGATTTCAAAATTTTTGACATTTTGATATTCTATCTTGTTCAAATATTCCCCACCTATTTTTATTGTTCCATTTTCAGCGATGATAGTTAATGAACCTTCCATATTCTTTTTAAAACTGTTGATACTAAAATGCATGCTACCTAAAATGCCATTGTAAAAAACACAGCTCGCAACACAAGAATCTTCAAATTCAATAATCTTTTCGTGCGCATGATTAGCACCATAGGCAGATATGTTCTTTATATTTCCAAACATCCAATATAGTAAATCAATAAAGTGGCTGAACTGAGTAAACAAGATGCCCCCATCCAGGTTTTTCTTCCCTTTCCATGAACTGTGTTTATAATAATCCTCATCACGGTTCCATATACAATTCAAATGGACACTATAAATTTTACCGAGTTTTTTTCCCTCTAATAATTTTTTTGTTGCCTCTACCGGCGGGTTGTATCGGTTTTGTTTTACAACAAATAATTTTTTCCCTGAAAGTTTAGCTGCTGTGGTCATTCGTTCACAATCAAAAATTTTTAAGGCCATAGGCTTTTCGCAAACAACATGATGCTTATTACGGAGAGATTCGATGGTTTGCTCGGCGTGTAAAAAATTGGGCGTGCAAATAGCGATGACATCAATAGAGGGTTCATTGTTAAGCAAACTGATAAAGTCCGTATATACTTTCGCGTTGTAGACCTGTGAAAAATCTGCTGCTTTTTTCTCATCTATATCGCATACAGCTACCAACTTGCCAACTGAAGCAATTTGCGCTGCATGTCTTTTTGCCACATGACCACATCCTACAATCCCAAATTTCAGCATTCTGTTTTAATTCTTCCCGGGCGTTATTCAACGCCATTTTTCTCAAGCCAATATTCTAGCACAACAAAAAGCCATATCTCTGTCCATCTAATATTTTCATCTCCTTTTAAAAATCGCTGCCAATAATCCACAAGCTGATTGCCATTCACAAAAGTTCGCTTCGACATATTGTTTATCCGTATCTCACAAAAATCCCGCAGCTCATTTTTGAGCCACACCTTCCATGGAAAAAGAAACCCTTGTTTTTTTCTAAAGACTATTTCATCGGGCAGTAAGGGATTCAGGGATTCAACCAACAGACTTTTAGGATATAAAGGTTTTTTTAATGTATCAGGAACTGATAGAACAAATTCAACCAGGTCCTGATCAAAAAAAGGTTCCCTTACTTCAAGGGACACAGCCATACTCATTTGATCAGTATCCTTTAATAAAGTATGTTGGGTATATCCGAGATACTCTGCAACAGACATCTGACTGAGATAGGGCAGAGAATCAATTTCTTGTTTTCTAATCATCAATTCGTCTTGCAAAGAAGTGACAAAAGAATTATTTCCCTCAAAGCTGGTAAAATTTTCAATTTGTTTTGGAGACAATATTTGCCTGAATATCGGGTAAACATTTGCGATTGAACATGAATCAAGCCTCAGCAATTGATTCAACCTGCTTGTTTTGTTATTCGATGTTTTGTTGAAAGCAATAGATGCAACAAAGCTTCTAATCCCTGCAGGCAATTTCCAGAGCCATTTCATTTGCTGCATTTGCATATACTGAGAAAAAATCGGATACCCAGCAAACAATTCGTCACCGCCAATGCCAGAGAGTGCTACAGTAATACCATTTTTTCGAATGGCTTTAGAAACGATATACGTGTTGATACCATCTCCCGTGGGCGTGTCTATTGCATCAAGTGCATTTTGAAGTTCGTCAATAAAAGCAGTTGGCTTTAATAAAATATTGCTGTGATTCGTCTGAAATTTTTTTGCAATGACATTGGCATATTTCGACTCATCAAATTGTTTTTCTTGAAAAGACACATTGAATGTATTTGGCTTTGCACTGCTTGCTTCAGCCATAAGCCCTACAACGGCACTCGAATCAATGCCGCCAGATAAAAAAGCGCCAACAGGCACATCGCTTACCAATCTTCTTTCTACTGACTGCAACATTAATTTCCTAATCTGCTGATAGGTTTGTTTTTTGTCCTGAAAATCAAAATCTGCTTTGATATCACTCACATCCCAATAAGCACGCTTATAAATTTTCCCGTTTTTAATGCGCATCCAACAACTTGCTTCCACTTGCATGATACCATCAATAATAGAGTATGGATAGCTGACAGATTGGTAGCTGAAATAATCAACCAATGCTTTTGTGCTGATTTTCTTTTTTACCAAGTCACTTGCTAAAATCGAACGAACCTCAGATGAAAAAATAAATTTTTCTTCATCAATAAAATAATACAATGGCTTCACTCCCATCCTGTCCCTGCAAATAAAAAGCTCCTTTTCTTGTTTGTCCCAAATTGCAAATGCAAACATTCCCCTGAAATGTTTAAGACAAGCCGTGCCCCATTTTATATAAGCAGCAAGCATCACTTCACTATCACCCGAGGTCCGAAATTCATAATCTTTAAGTTCTTTTTTTATACCCGCATAATTATAAATCTCGCCATTGAACACCATAACATACCTTCCAGAATTATCAATAAATGGCTGATTGGATGCAACAGAAAGATCGATAATAGATAGCCTTCTGTGACCCAGCGCAATTTGATCGTCTGCAAAAAAACCATCAGCATCTGGCCCCCGATGAGAGAGGGCATTTGTCATTTTTACAATAGCAAACTGCTTCGATGATCGATCTTTAAGGTTTAATATTCCTGTAATGCCACACAAATAATTTTACTTTTTAAATCTTTTTTTTTGTATCAGTTGCCTGTAAATAGAGACATATTCTTCTGCCACTTTATCAAGAGAAAAGCGTTCTACATTGTTTTTCCCTTTTATAATAAGCTCTTGCCTGTAATCTGCATCATTTATTATCTTAAGCAATCCTTGTCTAATAGATAATATGTCATAAGGGTGAACAAGACAGGCGCCTCCCCCTGCCACATCGCGCATAGGAGAAAGATCACTTGTTAACAAAGGCCGTCCAGTCGCTTGGGCTTCGATTATTGGAAGACCGAAGCCTTCATAGGTTGATGGAAATGCAACTAGATCACAATTCGTATATTTTGCACGCAACGCTTCTTGGGTCAACCCTTCTGACTGTTCATAATTAATTTGGCTAGCATTTAGTTTATTGATCATATCGGGACTAAGCGGACCCACAATATCCAATATTGATGGAATGCCCTTCAATGCTTCAACTAGGCGATCGAGATTCTTATTTGTGTTGGTGCCGACAAAAAGAACCCGTGGGCATTCTTCCCTAAAGACGAAAGAAGAACATGTAAAGTCAGGATCTACAAAATTATTAACGACCCCAATTTTATCAGGATTACAATTTGTGAAGTAAATTAAATCCCGTCGCGTATTTTCTGAGATGACTGTTATAAAATCCGCTCTTTTCACTGGTAAATCAAACCAAAATAATTTGATGAACCAATAACGCAAGCTTGTTTTTGGATAACGATATAACGTAACACAATCATGAATTGTAATGATGTTTATATTTTTTTTAGCAAACCCTAATATTGCATAATGGATGTCTCCTGTTATGTGATTAATAGTCGATTGCTGTTGCTTAGCAAAAACAATATTTTTATAAATGGTTTTTGGCTTGCTTGCAAAGGGCATATATTTTTCTTCAATAGAAAATTCAGCAGGGAACTTCAAAGCTATTTTAGAAGAAATTTTTTGAAATAACTTTTCTATGCTAAAATAGTTTGATTGGGGATGCCGATAAAAGTAAATGACTCTATAAATCATAAATCAATTCTAAATGCAATTCTGAAAGCGCGGAATACAATCCATGTGAAGAAAACGCCTTTTACAATAGAACCTGTTGTTGTGAGAATATCTGTTTCAACCCCAATTGCATAAAAAAACAAGAAAGGTATCCAGAGAACAAGAGTTGGCCTTTTTTCGGTTAATTTTAGAATGTAAGACAGAAAAAGGTTAAAGAAAAGACCGTAAAAGAACATAAAAACAATGCCTCCGACCACATCAAAGTTTGCATAGGCTTCTCCAAGAGGCCCAATATTCATGCTGAACCCCACAAGATCAAAGCCCCAGAACCGTTTCAGATTTGCCTTACCCCCTGATTCAGGTTTATCAAGCCATAAAAAACGTGGCACGATGGCTGCCGCAATCGATTCCCAGATTGTTTCCCCATGCGCAAAGTCGAATTTTGCAGGTACTCTGTACATTGTTGTTGCAACCAGCCAGCCGTGGTTCATTCGCACCGCCACAAAAAATAATTTATCTGGATCAAGCATAATAGAAGGATCTGCAATCCTTTCAACAATAAGGCTTGCGTAATAAGAAGGATCGGCGCCACTGCCTTGCGTCCAAACTTTCTTTCGGTATTCTGGTTTTACAGACTGAAGGAGTAAAATAAAAAAGAGACCGGCTATAGCAACAAGAACTTTCTTATATAGTGCTATTTTCCTTCCTAGCATTACCAGCACTATCGCACATGCAAGCATAAAGACGAAATCGCCGAACATGCCTGTCACCAATGTTTGCCCAATCATCAACAATATCACGGAAGGAGCAATGATTCTTTTATACTTATTAGGAGAATAGATAACATAAAACACCCCTACAAAAGTTAAGTGGGCCATGAAATAAAAAACCTGCTTTAGGCTTTCGGGAGAAAGAAAATCCAAAAGGCTTGAAGTTACGCCTGCTGCAATTAAGTATACCCCCAAAGAGGATTTTTTTGACAATATTTTCTTAACATTATCAATGTAAGCCGTAGGGTTTTTGCTGATATTTAATTTGCCTAGACCTAATGGGATACGAAATCCTATTGCCATTGCAACTATCGCTGGAATTGCAAATGTAAAATAATCATCAGAGGGAACTGGCATATATTTTATCCATAAGCGAGCCATGTAATTTTCTTTTGTATATACATGATAAAATATCACAGGAACCACCAAACAGGTAAGCGCAGCCATAATAATTGCCAAATCCATAATGACAATCCTTTTTCCCAAATTGTCTAAAAAATCAAAAAAGAAATACACAGAACCACAGATGGCAAGGTTTTCCAACATAGAAAGCCCATCTGTTAAATAACAAAAAAGAAATAGAACAAATGAAAATATAAAAATGCTAATCTTCATTTATCTCGACTTTGTTTTTTTGTGGCAAATAGCATAAAAAAGCCTTGTAGTAATATATCGCTAACTTCCATTAATTCCCCCTTCTCTTTAAAATAAAAAATCTTATATCCCATATCCTTAAGTATCCGCTGCGAATCTCCTATTTCTATGCCCTTTGCATTTTCTTCAGCCCAATCTACAAATTCAAAAAGAATATCAGGGGCATCATGCCTGCTCAATAATTCAGTAGCTCCTTTAAAAACATGATATTCGTAGCCTTCCACATCAATCTTTATAAGATCCACATTTTCTATTTTTAAGTCTGTCAAAAGACTATCTATTTTAATAGATTTTACTTTTACCACTTTATCAGTAAAGACTGGTGATAATGAGCCCTTTCCAAACTGATCATTTGGCGAATAAAAATTCACTATTTCATTATCCGAATAAAAAAGCACTTTGTTCACAGCAATCACATTATGCATGTTATTGCGGGCAAGGTTTTTTTGAAGATAGCTAAATATCCATGGTGCAGCTTCTACGCAGACTATTTTAATATCAGGCCTTTCCTTTATCAATGGTATACTAACTGTTCCTATGTTTGCGCCCAAATCTAAGAACACGCCATTTTGGCGAATCCTGTCAACAAAAAAATTTGAAGTCTCCTCCTCAAAAATGCCATTAATAAATATCTCAAACCCGATATTCTCAATCAGGTTGGGAATCAAGTATTCGCAATCCTTCTTTCCTTTAACCCAGAAATCTTTTTTGTTAGTAATGCTACTGCTCAATAAAAAACGTGCTAATCTTTGCTTTCCTTTAAAAATGGGTAACTTCCTAAATAATTTATCTATCAATTCAGTAATTATTTAAATAAAATAATTTTTTCTGCTCAAGAGGTATATTATCATTCCGATGTAGTTATGAATTTAGCCCCAATCCCTTTTTTGCAACATTATCAAATATTCTTTCGCAATAAAATTTGCTTGCACCGTATTGAAGCCCAGATCGATTAGTTACGGCATCCAGGTTCACATCGTTTAGATGTTCAAAATTCATAGCAATTATTTTTGGATAAGACTTTGTATTGACAAAGGGCATACTTCCTTTCATGTTTTCTGGAAACCATACGTCTAAATCGCAAGCCCAATATTCAAATAGTTTATTAGGTGCATTATAAACATAGTTGGGGATATGGCCTTTGTAAAGAATGACTCCTGCATCATAGCTTTCCAAAACACCTGGCAAGGAAAAATAATCTACCCCGCCATGAAAACGAATAAAGCCTCCCTTTAATGAAGCCAAGTATTTTTTGGAATCTTCGGTAATGTTAGTGGAATAGATATCCCATGTTGCCTTCCCCTCTTGCCCAATTATCCATTCGGCAAATTCCTTTGTGAACATCGTATCAAGGCTCAAGGCACCTACATACACAAACCTGAATGCAGATCCCGGGATTGGCTTTTCTTGTTTTTTTTGCCAAATCAGGGGTGGATAATTAGGAAAGATATTCAGATTGCCCTCCGTTGTCAGCTTATCATCTTCTATGAAATGCTTCATCCTTTCACTATTTGTATGCGATATCCAGGAATATAAAGGGTATGTTTTTTTTTCTAATTGATGCCCCCATTTATTGAGTTTCATCCCTTGCTGATATTCTATTGGAGAAGTATATTCATGGTAATGAACCAATAGCCTGCTTCCCTTATTAAAAATCTTTTTATAAATGATTGCAGGCAACGCAGAAAGCGTTTCGTAGTACATCACTGTTTTAGGCCTGTGAACAATAAGATCCCAAGTAGCTCTAATATAAAAAATAAAATAATTCAGATATCTGAAAAAAGAACGTTGATCGCTCAAACTGCCGAAACGCTTTATCTGAATCTCTTTTGATGACGTACTAAAATTCGTGAACTCTATGCCAGGCCTCATTGTGAGAACCCGAACGTTTAGTTTTTTGTCTTTCAGATAATTCAGCCAATTCATTGTAGGAGGGTATTTTTCTATAGGCTGAAAATGGACAATTGTAAATTTCAATTTAGAGCTCCATTTAATTGCTGCAGCACTAATACAGCCCTGTCAGCATAACTGTATTTCGAAATCAGGCAGCGTTGACGTGCTTCCTGGCGCATTGAATCAACGATAGCGCCCTCTGAACATAATATTTGATTGATGAGATTGGCGCATTGTTCCAAATCTGAAAATAAAAAAACTTCTTTTTTATCATTAAAAAAAAGACGGTGCTCATCAGTATCCGGGGCCAACATAATTCCCCCGACTGACGGGATTTCAAAACTTCTCATATTATGGGAATTGAGGTTGTGCACCCTCATCAGGTTTATCTGCACCCGATAACGTCTCAAGACCTTCCAAAAATCATCTCCCAATACTGTAGGGAACAAATTTATTTTCGGATGTCTTAAAAATTTATCCCACTGATTGCCATAAACATCTATCGCAATCCCTTTACCAGCCAACTTATTAATAAAATCGGCTCGGCCCCTATCTGGATTACCTATAAAACAGGGCTTTATTATTTCCTTCTCTTTGCAGCATTCTTCATACAAACGCTCGCTCAGATCAAAGCCAAATGGCAAAAAAAACACGTTGTGCCCTTCTTTCTCCAATCTATTTTTCACTTCAAGATTATAAGTAAAATGCAAATCGTACAAAGCAATTGATTTTCCGATATTCGCATTTCCACTGCCCTGACCTGAAAAGATAAAAGGGTTGTCTGGATTATAGTTTACAAGAAATATATGTTGATCTTTTAACCATTGCAAAGTAGCAGGAAGTAGTTCCATGCCTTTAAAAACCCATACTACATCTGGTTTAAAATGTTCAACATGTTTTTGAAGCTTTTTATTGACTTTATCAATAATCCCCGATAATCCCGCACGATAAATTATTTTGTTTATCAGTGACTGATTGTAATATTCATAAAAATAATTCTGTGCGGGAAACAGCTCTACGTCTGCACTTAATTCCCTCAAATATTTGTAATAGATTTTTTCCAAAGACCAAACATGATTTGAGCCTACCATCAGTATTTTCATAATCTAAAACCCTACATTAATTTAACGATGCCGTGATATTGCTTACTATCTGGCTGATTGAAAACGTCTTGACCACTTCAGCAGACTTCAGCCCTGCAGACAATCTAAAATCCGGATTATCCAATGTTTTTTCCAAAAAAACTACAAGCTTGGATATATCCCCCTCTTCAAAAGCATAGCCATTCTCACCGTGCATTACAAGATCAGGGCAACATCCACATGTTTTTGAAACAATAACCGGGTTCTCAAAATTCATGGCTTCATTTACTGAAAGGCCCCATGTTTCGCCGGTTCCTGAACACATCACAAAAACATCAGCAACCGCATAATAGCTTGAGATGAGAGATTGATTAATAAATCCGGTGAGATAGACTTGCTCAATATTATTTTTTGTGATGAAGTCCTCCATTTCTTTGCGAAGCGCTCCCTCGCCTACCATAACCAGCGCACATTTGTTTTTATCCAAAAGCTGAAAGGCTCGGATCAAATCCATCGGCCTTTTTTTTGTGATATATTTTCCGCTAAAAAGAATAATCATTTTGTCTTCCGGCAAACCTAACTGTTGACGAACAGCAGGTAATTTTTTTTCCAGTTGTTGATATTGTCCTGAAAAGAAATCATTGTCAACCGAGTAAGGAGTATAAACAAGTTTAGACTCAGGCACACCGTAAAATTCAAAAAAACCCCGATTCTCACTACCTATGTATAAACATTTTGACACAAAGAACTTAAATAAGATATGTTTAAGGATTACTTTTTTAATCAATAAAACAATTCCCCTTTTATTGATTTCCTGATTAAGTGGATTTTCTGCACGAAGCCATATTTTTTTACCAAAGAGCCGTCCAAAAAAGATGGTAAGCAATGTTGAGCTATAAGTCCATCCATTTACAATTACGATAGATGCTTTTTCTTGCCATATTGCTTTGATAACACCGGGATTGAATACATCAAGGAAATGATTATTAAGCGACGCACGCTTGGAAAAGTTTTTTAAAAATTTATATGAATAGCCTGCAAGTAAAGGGGCATCCCATTGAACCGATTTCCCAAAACCTTTATCAATATTCCCTTTAATGCTGGCATCAGAAAAATAGTACACCTGTAGATCTGTTTCCTTAGCCATTGCTTTTAGTAAAGGAGAGAAATATTGGATGGGGTGACTTAGGAAATATGCTATTCTTTTCTTTTGCACTATATTATCTGTTGCTATATAAATTGGGCCTAGAATTCATATCCCCTTATACAAAATTTATCAGCGGTCTGTACTCTTTCTCTTACAAAAGGCAAATCTTTGATATAAATGATATTTGCTTTTGAGAGATGGCCGATCTCCTTTAGCTGTCGTGTAAAAGGATTGTACTCACAAGCAGTAAACCCTTTGGCCGATAAAAAGCCATGTATGTTTTCGGCATCGTTCATTTCCACAAGCACCGCTTTAATGCGCGGATTGCTAATAATGGAATCTGCACCTTTTAAAACATTATGTTCATAACCTTCTGTATCGATCTTGAACATCCCATAACTTTCTAAAGGTTTTTTTTGAAAAAAGTCATCCAGTCGCACCACTTCAGCCTCAACCACTTTACCGCTATAACCATCTTCTACTATTTTATTCATGGCATCCATATCGGATGCGAATTTCAATGTGGCTAACTTGTCCCCCACGCCTTTATTATAGCAAGTAACTAGGTCCTCTAAGTTATTAGCCAACATATTCATCCGCAAAAAATAAAAAGTTGATGGTACGGGCTCAAAGCAATGGGCTCTTGCTTTTTTCAGATAACTGGCGAGCAAACTATAAATTCCAACATTTGCACCAACATCAAAAAACACATCATCTTCACGGATAAAGTGGATCACGAACATCATCTCTTCAAATTCAAGCAAGCCGGAATATAGATTACCCGTCATGCCGGTTTGCCCTTTTTTTGTCAGCACGCGAAACCCACAATCATGCAGTGCCATCAACCATGCATTGTTACGATTTGTAATCCTCAAAATAAATTGCCATTTGATGAATCTAATGACAGATTTTATTTTATTATTTCTATTTAAAGGATGCGAAAGGAACGGTCGGATATTGTTTTTATAAATCCCCATAGAGGCGAAAAATTATTAATAAAAAGTACGCTCAATAATTTTATAAAACCAGAATAGTTAGTATTTGAATTCGGGATTAACTTCTGCGAGCATCATTTTTCAAAAAATTGAATCGATATTCGGAATCGTTATGAAAATTATGAGAAAATATTTTTGAACCGCAATGCTTTTTTGAAGCCAATCAGTGACGCTATTTTTTGAAATTTTGCGCCCCCTGCATTTGGGATTTTCTTTAACCCCATGCCATAAATATATGTTTCTGCCTGTTGGCACAAATCTTTATAAGAAGAATTGTACGTATAAATAAATGAAGCAAAATGCACGGCCATTATTTTTTTTACATGCTCAGAATCTTGCTTCGCAAGAAGATGATTTGATTTTAAAATCAATGACCCGAGTGCTCCTTTAGCATGCAAATAATTATGTTGATTGGAAAGGCTTTTTTTAGAGCCCAATTCTTTTCGATAATAATTAATCCCTTCCGTAAAATGAATGCCATTTGATTTTAGCATGGCTCGGCAAAAATATTCACCATCTTCATCAGGGGAGGGCGAAATCGTCATATCCCAATCGCCAATGGCATCTGATAGCTGCCGCGAAATCAGGAATGCGTTAGGCTGAATCATCCCGTACTTCCCGTTCGAGCCATACAGATTTAGCATGAACTCAAAGATGTTTTCCGTGCTGTATAAAAAATCTGAATCAATTTCTTTATCGCTATCACCTGGCACTTCGTGGAAAATTTTTGTACGGCTTACCGCAATATCAAAAGGCTTATTCAGCAATACTTCAATTTGCCTTTCTATTTTATCCTTGCTCAAAATATCATCTGCATCGAGATATTGAATAAAGTCGCCCGTGGCAATTCTTAATCCGGCATTTTTGGCACCTGAGCATCCTTTATTTATTTGTGAAACGTACTTGATTCGTTTATCTTCTAAAAATTCATGGATAATGATTTCTGTATCATCTGTAGAGCCATCATTGACGATAACAATTTCAAGATTATCCCAAGTTTGCAGTAGCACACTGTTCAAAGTATCCTTTATATACTTTGCTGCATTAAAAGCAGGAATGATTACTGAAACAAGTGGCTTTTCAAACATTCAAAAAACTAATTTCTGTATGCTATTGTTAGATCATTAAAATCGAAATGCAAAAAATTATTTTCCTTTAACGTCTGGCATATAAAATCCCGTGACACATTTTCGTCATGAATTTCGATTGCCAATAGTTTCGTTTTCGACAAAAAACTATTGGCATAGTTAACATCTCTGAATAAATAACTTTCTGCTCCCTCTATATCTATTTTTAACAGGTCAATTTCCTTAATATGAAATTTGTTCAGCAAATCATGTATGTCAATTCCTCTTAAGCCCGTTTCCTCATCAGTTTCCATTACCTGAATGCTCCATTCTCTCCCATCACGATAAGCCCTATCCACTTTTAAATTACAGCTATGATCCCATAATCCAAACTTTAGTGGCACAATGTTCTGTGCATTGTTAAGTGCGATATTCTTTTTGAGCATTAGAAAATTGTCTTCGTCAGGCTCAATCGCATAAATTAACGAAGCAGGAAGATCATCATGAAAAAAAAGTGATGTATAACCCACGTTGGCACCTGCGTCGATGATTTTCATTTGCGCTCCATTTGCAATATTAGCCTTTGCAATTTCTGTCGCTTTTGCATATTCCTGTCTTCCCCACACCTGATTAAACACTTCCAAATCGCTACTTTCATTTCGCCTTGCGATAAATTTTATTTTATCTGCTGTTTGAAAACAGAATTCATTCGCATTTATTGACATTGAAAAGCAGTTGCAGCTAATAAGCGTGAGAAAATAATAATTAAGTTCATTTTCACTCTTAGATACAGGGAGGTTGAAAGACTTTTTTATATAAATAAAGCAAATTCTTATAGCAGAAAAGAAAGGTATCCGCTTAAAATTTTTTATCCTCTTAATCCTTTTAAAAAAAGTGGATGTAGATGATGTTGCTGTGAAATAATTTTCTGTAGTCAAGTTAGGTATGCAGTTGGATGCTTATAAAAAATAATTAGTCAACTTGCTTTTTTTAAAAATACTTTGAAAGAAATCGGTAAAATGCAATTTTAATTTTGCTTGTATCTGTTTGGCATTGCCATATTTTCCTTTTTTAATAAGGCGGAGGAGCCCCCATGCAGAGACCCTTCGGTAATAGCTAATGATTTTTGTTTTTTCTGCATCTTCCAATTTGCAATGAGCGGAAGACAAGGCGCTCTCTATAACAGGTAAATTCATTTCAAGATAAACGCCATTTTCTACACCCGCAAAAAATTCCTGACCATCATGAATACGCCAGAAGACCAAAGAAGGAGCAACAACAATTACAGGGAATTGAGCCGATATTTTTAACCACAGTTCAAAATCCCCAATCATGCGCTTCCCTGAGAAACCGCCCAATAAATTAAAAATATCTGTTCTGATAATAACCCCCGTTGGCCCGCAATCTAAAAAGCCATTTTTGAAGAAATGGTTACGATAGCTTTCCTCAGGAGAAAATAAAATCGGGAAAGGATTTGTTTGTTGAATAGCCCGACTTGACAAACCCAACGCAGCTTCTGGATATTGTTCCATGCTGTTTACAAAAACTTCCAGTCCATGCGGATATAGCAAATCGTCAGAATCCAGATATTTTAAATACTTACCTTTTGCATGGGATGCTGCCATATTTCGGTTATTATAATCACCAAGGTTACTATCATTTACGTGTACATGTACCCGTGAATCCTTTTTTGCATAGCTGTTGGCAATTTCAACCGTTCTATCCAAAGAACAATCATCAACAATTATTAATTCAAAGTTTTTGTTGGTTGAAGTCAGCACACTCTCTATCGCTTCAGCAATATATTTTTCGCGATTGTAAGCTGTCATTAGGACACTTATCAACGGCTGATTTATTTCTCCCGACATAAATTATTTAAAAATATCTTTTCAAATTATTCAATGGCTTTTCAAAAAAAAACCATGAGGTGGTTGCAATGCCAATCAAAACGCAAAATTGAAATATCATTAATACTGCTGTCACTGGATGCCAATCTATTAACAAGGGTTTTATAGCTATTGGATATTTAGTTTCCTTGCCCTGTAAACAACGGATTACCCATGGAATAAAATTGTGATAAACATAGATACCATAGCTAATTTTACCGAAATACCTAAAAACCGGGTTATTTAGTATACCGCCTGATATTCCTTTATACCCGGTTAGTGATTTAGCGATAAGCAGCATAGAAAAATAAGGCCATACCAATGCCAATAGTATGCTGTTATTGTTAACCCATAGCAATAACCCTATTAGTATAACCGGTAACATGTATTTAAGATTTTTAACTTCCAGCAACCGTAAATGAACGCCATAAACTTTTTGATAGGCCAGCAGAGCACCCAAGCCAAATGCATCAAATGCCGAAATAGTTAAGACATCATTAAAGCGGGATTCGGAAACCAGTGGCATTATGATTTTATAAGCCATGCTCAATAAAATAGTTGTAACTAAAAACTGCTTAATAAGCCGAACCGGGATCAGAAAAATCAAAAAAGGCCATATAAGGTAAAATTGTTCTTCAACAGCCAGCGACCAAAAATGCGATAGGGATTCTTGCCAGCTTTGCTTCAGAAAAATCAAGAAATTACTTCCATAAAATAAATACCAACCGACATGACCATCAAAAACATGTTTGTTTAAGTGCCAAATAAAAAATAAGACTAAATAATACAAAGGGAAGATGCGAAGAAACCTGCGAACATAAAAATTGAACAGTGCTTTTTGAGTTGTCAGGTTTTCATCTAATATTGATTTTTTTGCATAAAACAAATTCGTGCTAATTAGAAACCCACTTAATACAAAAAAAAAATCGACGCCAAGGTACCCGTTCGGAATTCTGTTAACAATAGTTCCTGAAACCCAATGTGATAAAATCACCAGTAGAACTGCAAAAAAACGAAAACTGTCCAGTTGACTTATAAAGCCAAGCTTATATTCCTTCATTTGCTTCAGTGTTCTTAAGTCTTACTTGTAAGTAATCATTCATTTTTTTGCCAATAATATTCCAATCATAGTGTTCTTTCACAAATGTAAATGCTGCGGTAGCAAGCGATTTTGCAAAAACCCTGTTATCTAATAATTCAAGTACCGAATTTGCGAAAATCTTGCTGTCATCGGCTATGATAATATTTTCGCCTGCAACATATTCAATTCCTTCTGCTCCGGTTGATGTTGAGACGACAACAACTTCGTTGCCCATAGCTTCCAACAATTTTAAACGTGTTCCGCTTCCTGATAGTAATGGAACAACAGCTATTGATGCTTTTTTGTAATAATCATTTACTCTTTCTACCATGCCGTAGAAAATAATTCCTTCCTGGTCGAGCAGTTTGCGCAACTCGTTGCCCGGCTCGCCTTTGCCAACCACCATTAAACGAACTGAAGGATTTTTCTGAAAAATCAGAGGAAATACTTCTTTACAAAACCAGGATAAACCCTCTTGGTTTGGTAAGTAATCTAAAGAGCCGCAAAAAAGTATATAATTCGCATTAAGATTTTTGAAACTTTCATTATCCTGAATATTCTCTGGTATTGTTACGCCATTCGGAATGATAATGCCGGTTAATTTGCCATTATTCATTTTATTCAATTCTTCCAAATCCTGCATGCTGCATGTGAACACCGCATCCGTCAATGTCGAAAGTGTGCCTTCAGCTTTTTTTATGAGTTCGTAGCTCTTCTCCAAAATCTTGCCGCTCTTAAATGCAGTGTCTGCCAAACGAGTATTCACATTATAAGCATCATAGATAACAAAAGCAGCAGGCTGAAATCGGCGAATCAGCTTGGTAATGTTTAAGATATTTATGTCCTCCAATATCACATAATCAAAGGCTTGCTTTTTCAATTGATCAATTAATAAAGGATAAATCAATAAAAAATTGCTTTCCGCAGAACCTTTCAAAGACCGGTTCCAATACCTAAACCTCAATGCTTTTGCAATTTTTGATGGTAAGAAAGAAAATAAATCCAGTCCAGGTTTTTTATCTTTTGTGCTTATGATTGTGCTATTTTGAATAGCTGGATACTCTTTAACAGCCTTTAAAAAAGAATCTCTGTCCTGATGTATAACAGCTGTTAGCTCCACATATTTAGATAATTGATGCAATAAATTTATGCTCCTAAGCATACCTCCATTCATGGGTGGGTATATATCATTAAATGGAACAACTATTAATACTTTTTTCAT
>CAIYPC010000391.1 GCA_903927975.1 uncultured Bacteroidota bacterium
TGCATCAAAGCCAACTCCAATCATCTCTTTAATGGCATCGGCTAAAAATGATTTTCCCTCCTGATTATTTAGGTTTAATTTTTTTCCGTTGTCGTCCAATTCATATTTAATTTCTCCATTGGAACTATTTTCTGCCAGCAATTTTTTGTCATTTTTTACATACCGCAAATAGCCATTGCCCGAAATGCTTTTAATAGCTGTTTCATCATCATTGAATTTAATTTCTCCAGAATAATTAATGCTTAAGTTGTCATCCCCACTACTTATTGATATGTTGTTTCCGCGGTGGCAGGAAGCGAAAAAGAATATTAAGCAAACCGCAGCAATTATGTTTTGTGATTTTTTCATCCTATAATAATTAGGTGGTTAGTGTTATTGTTTGTTTGCTTTTTTAATAAAAAAGTAATAGCCCAAAAAGCTCAAGGAAATACTGAACGCCATGATGGCGATGGAGTGAATGCCTATAGGTAATGTCATGTTCACGAGGCTCAAGCCCAGCCCAATGCAGGCGAGGATTAAGAACCATTTTATGGCGACACTTTTACTGTCTCTATTTGTTGGTTGCAGAAATTGTTCCACCACAGTTTCAGAAACACCTTTTTCTATCATTTTGCTTTTTAGCCTGCTATCTAAAAACAATCTTATGATAGCAAGAAAAAAAGAAGTGAATAAAAAAATGCCAATCAATACGCCTGTGGTATGAAGAAAATCAAAATTAAATTCCCTGTCCCTGAATGTTTCAAAATCTCCTTGTGCATTTGCGGCGACTGATATTAAGAGAATGGAAGAAAGTGTTGCTATTTTTTTCATTTTCATTTTTTTAGTGATATAAATGATGAGACATGCATGGTCGTTTAATGTTGCAAGCCATTCAATAAAAATTTAAATCGTCAATTTTTCGCTGATATTTTTTATAAAGTGCTATGCTTTGAAAAATTAAAAGTGTGAATGCGCTTGTCAATAACAAATACATAACTCCTTTGGAAATGCTAGAAGTTATATCGAGAATATATTTTTTATAAAAAATGTTGAACTGGATTTTGTATAAATAGCTTGCTATACCAATCGCTGCAATTGCAAAAGATGCAATAATTAACTTCATTAACCCATTCCTCTGAAATGCAGGCTGCGCAGGAGATATCTGTGGTAAAATAATTTCAGATAAATTAAAATCAAAAGCGGGTTTTGGCTGCTCTTTTATTTCTGAAAAAAGAAGTTGGTAAGCTTCCGCCTTCGTTTTGCAATGTTCACATTCATGAATATGCTCAATAATATTCTCGTCGCAATTTGTTTTGTCTAAAACCCATTGCTGAATATCGAAATCAGAAAGATGTTTTGTGATCATAATTCTTCTTTTTCGTATTTGCTTAATAAATTTTCTTTCAACGTTTTTCTTGCCCTGAATAAATAACTTTTTACTGTTCCTTCTGGTAGTTGCGTAATAGTTGAGATTTCTTCATAGCTCAATTCTTCGTTGTGATATAACGTGATCAGAGTTCTGTAAACCGGCGAAAGCATTTCTATTTCCGATGCAAGGATTTTAGAAAGCTCTCTTTTGTGTATGATATTTTCGGTAATGTTTGTTGATGAATAACTATTCATGAAATACAATGGTTCTTCATCAGTTTCCTCTTCAGAATAAAAATTGTCAACAAGAATTAATTTTTTCTTTTCAAGATAATTCAAACAGGTATTATAAGAAATCTGTGCAATCCAAGTAGAGAGTTTGGATTGAAATTTAAAACCAGAAAGGTTTTTAAAAGCTTTCATATAGATATCTTGTGCGATGTCTTTCCTGTCTTCGGCAACGCTTATCATTTTAAAAACAATTTGAGCTACCAAAGTTTCGGTATTTTTTATAATCAAAGAAAAGGCATTGCGGTCTCCACGCAATACCATGCTCACCAGTTGCTGGTCTGTGAAACTATTTTCAATTCTATTGCTCAATGATGGACGAGACAGGCAACTGCCTGAAAAGTTGCAGTAAAACTAATATAAAATGTGTTGATGATTTAAAGCTGTGATTTTAATTAACGAAGACTGCTTTTCTTATTTTAATACCCACACATTTTGAGAATATAAATTGCTGACCCAAACATATTTTGATGAAACTCTTATTGCTCCATCAACTTTCAATTTCTTTTTGTTTTCATCCATTTGTAAATAGATTTTGTCTATTAAATTATTCGCTGGGTTTATTGATTGCAGCCATCTTTCTTTATTGGTAGAAACTACCCAAACTTTTCCTAATCCAGCGGCAATATCACCGCCACCGCCGGGTGCTTTCACATCAATCGTTGCAGTCATTTTATTTGTTGAGGGATCAATTCTTGAAACAGTACCATCTCCCTGATTCAATGTCCATATCCCATTTTCTCCAACAGAAAGAAAACGCGGTTTTTTTCCTACAGGAATAGTTGCGATTACTGAATTTGTTTTTGTATCAATTCTTTGAACAGAATTATCTTTCGTGTTTGTGATCCATACCGCGTTGTAACCAAAAGCAGCACAATAGGAGTGTGGCTTCACCGAAATTTTTGATTGAATGGTATTTGATTTTGGATCAACCCTTGCCAGAATTCCAGAGCTGTCAGAAAGAAGCCATATTGAACCATCGCCTGCGGCAAGGCTCATCTCCCCGTTCTGTTCTGCAGCACCAGTTAATATTTTTTTAATGGCATGACCACTTGTTTTATCAAGCCTATATAAAGTTTTTTCAGAACAGCTCATCATCCAAACTGAATTGAATGCAATAACAGGAGCAGCGCATGCGCCTGGAATGTCAACAGTCAATAAAGGTTTGTCGCTTTTAATAGATAATTTATGAATGCGATTATGCACATCATCAATCACCCATGCTTCATCTGCATCGGTAGCTAAAAAATCTGGTGCTTCACGAACGCTGATAATTTTGTAAGCTGCTTTATTAATATCAACAACTGGGATTTTGTTTTCTTGCTGAGCAAAAAGAAAAAATGGAGTTGATAATAAAAGAAGAGAGATGAATTTCATGAAACGTACTTTAAAATAGAAATCAGGTTGAAAAATTAGTGATAATATTGCTATCCCAATAATTCATTTAATATTTTCTATAAATTTTATAACATCATTATTAA
>CAIYPC010000392.1 GCA_903927975.1 uncultured Bacteroidota bacterium
GTTGACATCGCCATTCTTATTTTGATTATATTATATTTTATTCCTTCCGTTCACCAAAATGAAATATCTGTAAACAATACGCTTGAAAATATCAGCTCCTCGGTCTATCAACCTAAGAATTGGATAAAGTAGGATTCATCAGTGAGAGATGCATGGCAGAAGGATTCTTCTTCTTGCAAATTTATTCAGGATGAGAGCAAACATACTTCCAGCATTGAAATCCCTGAAAAGAAAATCACCATCACACAACTTTCATATCCTTCTTATCATTTGGAAGAAACCAATGGCAATTCCAGTTCCGATTATTTCTTTTCAATAATCCCACATGATCCTAACGCCAATGCACAACCGGAATTTAATTCGAAGATAAATTATGCGAGAAACAGCACATTGCTTTTTAAACTGTTCCCGTTTTTAGAAGGAAAGGTTTTTGCAGACAGGAACATGAGTAGTTTAAAATCATTTCTGGAAGATGATTCAAGATTTTATGGCTTCCCAATTGAAGTGAAACAAACTGTTGATACTTTCTTCCTTACTAAAAAAGCCATGTTGCTCAAACAAGATTTTTTTAAAAAACTTCCCTCACTGTTCAATGAGCTTGATCTTTATACAGTGGCAAACCAGCGCACAGCCTCTTTCAGAAATATTTCTTTCGAGCCTTCAACGGGCGACTCTCTTTCCATTCTTACAGGAGTAAATACTGACAGACTGATCCAAGGTGATGTTTTTTTTGACGGCATGCGTTTGCCAATGGGAACTGTGCTTGCCATAGCACATTATGAAGGCGAATTCCGAAACAAGGGGGCTGTCTATAAAGCAGTAGAAAAATATTTATCTGATCACAAACTTTTCAAAGGGGCAGCACCTTATGAAAAATATTTATCGTCGTTGCCTGTTTCTGATAGCTCGATAATAAAAATTGACCTCTGTTATCCGCTTCGCACTTCTGCGGCATTATAGTTTCGAGTTCTTGGTTTGAAAAAATGTTTATTGCAAGATTGTCCACAAGGTTGTAGTCTCTGATGATATTATATTCACCCGCGCTGCGCACGGGACTGTGGATATGTCAGCCCTTCGGGCCTTGATTAAAAATGAAAAGTAGGAGTGCCGGTTTATATCAAAACCGGCACTCCTACTTTTCATTTGACAATTAATTATCCAATTGCCCCAAATTCATCAGCAACTTCGACCCGAGAACCACAAACCACAAACTCCAAACTACCAACCCGAAACTCCTAATGCTTAATATTAAACGTCAGTCTTACAAAATAAAATCTGCCACCCATACCCATTTGAGCAGCAGGATATTTAAAAACACCAAAGTAGCTGTTTGAATATACTTCTTTGTCGGGGAACACATCAAGCAAATTATTTGCACCGATGGTAAATGTTACGGGCTTGAGCGTATAGCTGAATGATAGATCAGTTACGTCTTTGCCTTTAAATTGCTGGATAATGCCGTAAGGAAAACCATTGATTGCCACTTTACCAAAGTACACATTGCGCAAGGTAACGCTGAACTTTTTATAACTATAAGTCAACCCAAGCGTTGCTTTAGTACGAGGAGTCCCGTTAGTGATCAACGTGCTGTCACCGGCCGAAAAGAATGTCTCCTCCTGCCCGTTAAGCGTGGCTGGGATATTTGTGCCAGTGATGCTATTCTTATTTACATTCAAGCCCAGTGATGCTTTGAATGTGCTTGCCCCAGATCTGATGGTATAATCAGCAACCAGATCAAGCCCGATGGTGCGCGTGTCAGTTGCATTGCTGAAAAACCTTGCCGAGCTGGCACCAAGCGGGGTCAATATAGCCTGTATTTCCGGAACGGGATTACCAAATGGATCAAATCCGAAAGCACCCGAGAGCACTATGCGATTTTTAATGTTGATAAGATATCCATCCAATGAAATATTAAAATTTTTAAATGGCGTTGAAGTGAAGCCCAGACTGTAGTTCATGGATGTTTCCTGTTTCAGTTTAGGGATGCCGAGGGCTTCCACAACAGGGCTTGTGTTGGTGAAAAAGCCTGCTTGACCCAATTTATTATTTGGAAGAATATTTGTGCTTATATAGCTGAAATATTGCTGGTGCAATGAAGGTGCCCTGAAGCCTGAGCTGATAGCACCACGAACATTTAACCAATTGGCTATTTTATAACGTGTGTCCAGCTTGCCATTAGTGGTGGAACCAAAATCGCTATAGTGCTCAAAACGTGCAGCACCACCAATCAACCATTTTTTAGTAACATCCAATTCGGCATCTGCATATAGGCTTATGTTATTACGGCTTTTATTAACAACATTATCAGGAGAAAAACCAGGGAATGACTGTGAGCCACCGGCAAGCCCTGAAGGATTAGAGACATCTCCATTTGCATCCGTTTGTAATGAATAGTTCTTCCAAGAAGCTTCTTCGCCAGCGCGTATACGATAGTCATCAACCCTAAATTCAGAACCAAGCCCAAGGTTCAGCCCCGAAGCCACATTAGCAAAATACCTGCTAAAATCAAGATTGGTCGTGTTCTGCAAAAACTCATGCCCACCTGCTTTAAAACTTGTGGGCGAAGCATCTTGCAGTGAAGCATTTACCGTATTGTTCACAAAAAAATCGAAGCGGTTGTCGCCGATGGTATTGCTGAAGTCAGCGTTCCATTCCCCAAACTTATATTTAACGCCCGCCGCAAGAGAACGATCTTGAATATGTGATCCCGTGTTGGGTTGGTAGCCATTCGGGAAAATGCTATATACATTTACAGTGTAATCACTGGGCAGGCGACGGAAGCCATAACCTTCACCGTGACGAAAATTATATCCGCCAAAAGCATAAAATTCTCCTTTGCCATTGCTAAAAGGAAGCGACATATTTAAAAATGCCGATAAGTTTTTGATGCCGGCGTCGCCAACTTGAAAATTAAAATCATCTCTTTTCAATCCTTTCTGCGCCAGTTGCTGATCATCATAAGCTCTTGATGCCGCTGGATCGTTCGCAAAATCATAAGCAAAGTAATTGCCAAGCGATGACTGATCGAAAATGATAAGATTATCATTTTCATTGCGGCTGGTTTTGCCGCGTGTATATGCTTCGCCGGTTAAATTGATATAACCGCCGTTCTTTCCCAAAGAAGTTCCATAGTTGAGGTTTAGCTGGGCCAGTCCGCCATCATTTCTAGAACTGATGCCTCCTGTGGTGGATGCAAATAAACTGTGAGTGTTTTTCTTCAACACAATATTTATTACACCGGCAATTGCATCGGAGCCATATTGCGCGGAAGCGCCATCTCTCAACACTTCAATTCTTTCAATGGCAGAAGCTGGTATTGCATTTAAATCTGTTCCTACCGAGCCATTGCCAATGGTTCCTGAATTGTTAACCAGCGAAGTGGAATGCCTGCGCTTGCCATTAATGAGAACGAGCATCTGATCTGGCCCAAGCCCGCGCATGCTGGCAGGGTCAATATGTTCAGTCCCATCAGAAGATGATTGTCTGTTACTATTGAAAGAGGGAGAAACATATTGCAATATCTGATTAAGATCATTTTGCGGTGCTTGCAACTGCAGCCACTTCATATCAAATACATCAACTGGAGCAGGCGTGTTCAGCCTTGTCCTTCCAGCGGAGCGGGTGCCCACCATCACCACTTCTTTAAGGTTGGCAGCCAAAGGCGTAAGCACAATGAAAAATGAATTTTTTCCGGAAATTTTTATAGCCGAGCTTTCAAAGCTGACTGCGCTTATTTCAAGCCTCACATCAGCATCGGGCACTTCTAATTTAAAATCCCCTTTTTCATCTGTTACTGTTCCTTTGCCTGAAGGCAGGCTCTTAATCGCCGAAGATGCAAGTGGCTCACCATTAGATCCGGTTACTTTTCCCGAGATAGTTCTTGTTTGTGCCATGGCATAAGAACCAATAAATATCAGGATAAGGAGAAATACATTTTTTTTAATTGTCATAATAGAAGCTGTATAGTGATTAAAGTTTTAAGTTGTTTAGGGATTTAGATTTCAAAAGCTTTTATAGCAGAGGATCTTTTTAATGAATCCCACAAATAAGACAAATTCCAGCTCAGAGATTTGATTGATGAGCATTTCAAATGATCAAATGATTTACGAATGATTAGTGATTTTCAAATTGAATTTTCCATTGGTAACACGAATTTTGACATCAACACTATTGTGCGAAAGCATTTCACCATTAAAGGTTCCTTTGATCTAGGTGGCAGTTCTTGAAGCAATTACTACAGTGAAAGGAGTTGTTTCCTGATCTGAAGTATTTGGGTTGTAATTCCCCGCAGTGTACGAAGGATAACCTTTGCTATTTGCAAGAAGGTAATATGCTCCTACATAATTAACTAAAGAAGAATCTATGTAGCTACCATTAGCAACACTTCCTTTTTCGTTTTCGATAAAAATCACGAATTGTTCGGCAGGTGGCAGATTATCAGAAGAGCTATTTATCCAAACAAGTTCACCGGCTCCGCCTGTACTTTCGGCTTTAACAGAAGTGGACGCATTGAACGTTTTGCTTACTCCGTTGATATCACAAGTGAGATAATAAGTTGAGGAAGAATCCGCTTTGTTTTTTTTGCAGGAAAGAATGGAAATGGAAATAGTAAGAGCAAAGATTGAAGCGAGAATCTTGTTCATTGGAAAAGGTTATTGTTATTAATCCGTTAACGGGCGCAAAAGTAATATTTATTTAATGCCTGTCAAAAGGTGAAGAAAAAATTGATAATTCTCCTTTTCTAATATTGCAAAAGCTTCAATGGAGCATTATTAAACCCTACCAACAATGCCTTTTTTCCATTGGCGAGATGTATTGGCTGAATGCTTCTTACTTCACCAGAAAGAATATCCATTGGAGATGGCAATGGCAATATGTTTTTGAAACTGCCTTTTCCATCACCCAAATACATTTCAAGTGGCATGGCATCATAACGGCCTTCAAAGGGAGCAGTTCCAAAGAAATTTCCTCCCGCAATGAAATCAAGTTTTCCATCTCCATTAAAATCATAAGGAGCAAATGCAAACAATGGAGACCATTGAGCCGTGGCTGGAAGCATGGACGGAGCAAAATGCCCTTTACCATCATTTATAAGAACCATCGAAGCGAGCGAATAAACTTTTAGCAATGCCGAGCTATCCAGATACTTTCCAAAGATCTCTTCCACGGTTTTGCCTGTCATTTTTCCATAACTTAAAAAATCTTTCTTTAAAAATGGCAGCTTTGTTTCCAGGTCTTCTTTATTAAGGAAAGGATAATATTTTCCATTTTTTGCAATCGCAAGAATTTGGGCCATGTTGCCGTTGCCCATCATATCGCCCACATACATTTCAGAGGATAATCAGAACTCGCCGTGAACTTACTGTTCAATCCATAATTACCTAAAAGCAGATCATCAAAGCCATCCCCGTTCAGATCAACAGCCTTCACACTGCACCACCAACCTGAAAGATCAGTATCATTATTCGTTAAAGCTTCTCTGGTAAAATGCCCATGATTATTTCTTGAACAAAGTTGGCGGCATCCACTCTCCTGTCACTATTAAATCAGGCCATCCGTCTTTGTCAATGTCAACCAACACCGCATCCGTAACAAGCCCAATATGATCAAGCCCGGGAGCAATTTCATTGGTAACAATGGTGAAATGTCCTTTGCCATCATTCATATATAATCGATCTTTCAATTCATTTGCATCACCTTTATATTCATTGCCACCACTTGCCACATGCAGATCTGGATATCCATCACCGTTGGCATCGAAGAACACAGCGTCCACATCTTCGCAATTTCTGTCTTGCAAGAAAACAGCCGAGTCAGCAGATGATTTAAAACTTGCATTCGGTTGTTGCAGGAACAATGTTCCGCCTTGTCCTTTTGCACCACATACAAAAAAATCTTCTATGCCATCGCCATTCACATCCGCCACAGCTATTTTAGGTCCTTGCGTTGATAGCTCGTGCGGAACAAACCATTGCTCACTAAAATCAATAAAGCTGTTATCTTCTTTATGACGGTAATGGATACCTGATTGCTCTGTGATATCAGCGATGCCCGTTGAAACTGGCGTACTTAATAAAGAATTGATAAAGACAGACTGGTTCAGGATGGTATCATTATCTTTTCGGTTATACGTTAACGATAGTTTCTGATTTGTTGCTACTTGTTTCACACGTTGAATGGTATTGTCTGGTCAAATGACAATGACGCTATCAATCGTTTTATTATCACCCAAACCAAAATGCAACAGCGGCTCACTGCTGCTCATGAAGCCCCGCTCAGGCTGCAGTTCTGATATTGAAGCTTGCCTGCGGCAAACACAAATATCTTTGTGCCGATGTCGAAAGTATTTGGCTTTCGCCCTTTTAACTGAATGGTTAGATAATGAGATGACGGACGCAGCTCGCGTGTATTATTTCGATAGATGCCAGCCTCTTCATTCATATTATTTGTTACCAGATCTAAATCACCATCACCATCCAAATCCGCATAAGCAGCCCCCTGAGAAAGAGTAGGTTTTTCAAACCCCCAATCAATTGAGCTATCATTAAATTTAAGATTTGATGAGCCTTCAAAAATATAATTGTGCCATGCGCCTGAAGGCATTTGTTTCAGCATCTCTTTATCATGTGTCCTCTTTCCGCCATCTGCATGTTTTTGAGGAAGACCAGAAATAAATTTTACATAATCAAGATGATTGGGCCTGTTTTTAATTCTGTTTGAAATGAAGATATCATTTTGTCCATCGAGATTATAATCAGCAACTAAAGGGCTCCAGCTCCAGTCCGTGGCAGCAACACCGCTATAAAGAGCAATATCAACCTCGCAGAACTCACATTTGAGGGAAGAGCGGATCGCCCTATCGATGATGCTCCATATCAATATTTGGATATGTTCTTATATTTTAAATCACCCAATCGACTCCGCTTTCATTTCTTTATTGATCTTCATAACCAATACTTGCAAAACTTTGCCAGGACCAACTTCAGTAAAGGAGGATGCACCATCTCCGATCATTGATTGAATGCTTTGTGTCCATCTGACCGCGCCGGTTAATTGTTCTTCGAGGTTCTTTTTGATTTCTTCTTTATCGAACACTGCTTTGGCAACAACGTTCTGATAAACGGAACATGTGGGATTATAAAAAGTAGTTTTTTCAATGGCTTCTTTCAATTCTTTTTTTGCAGGCTCCATCAATGGAGAATGAAACGCACCTCCAACAGATAGCACCAATGCTCGCTTTGCGCCTGCTTCTTTCATCCGTATGCATGCAATTTCAATTCCTTTTAGCGACCCGCTGATCACCAATTGTCCTGGACAATTATAATTTGCAGGAACAACAATTTCTCCGGTTTCTTTCTGCACTTCAGCACAAACCTCTTCCACCTTTGCATCATCCAAAGCTAGCACCGCAGCCATTGTTGAAGGATTAAGCTCACATGCTTTTTGCATTGCTTTTGCACGAATAGAAACAAGTCGCAACGCATCTTCAAAACTCAACACACCATTGGCAACAAGTGCAGAAAATTCGCCGAGCGAATGCCCTGCTACCATATCAGGTTTTGCGCTGTCAATGCTTTTATACGCAATCACTGAATGAAGGAAAACTGCAGGTTGTGTTACGTTTGTTTGTTTCAGATCTTCTTCAGTGCCATCAAACATGATATCAGAAATCCTGAAGCCAAGGATTGCGTTTGCCTGCTCAAATAATTTCTTCGCAAAAACGCTGTTGTTATAATGGTCTTTGCCCATCCCTGCAAATTGAGAACCTTGACCAGGGAATATATATGCGTGCTTCATAAATCAGTAAGTTTCGAAAACAAATATGCTTCAAACAAGCGGTTCAACAAAGAAAATCTTTTGGTGAATGATGAGCTGTGAATGGCGAATAGTGAATGCCCCGCAAATCAATACTGAACGAGTCGCTTTTCACCATTGGCCATTGCCCATTTACCGCCTCAATGGCTTTTGGAAATCAATTTAATAAACTCGCTGCGGGTTTTGTCTTTGTGGAACTCTCCAAAAAAAGCAGATGTAGTTGTAACGGAATTTTGTTTTTGTACACCTCGCATCATCATGCACAAGTGCGATGCCTCAATAACAACAGCAACGCCAAGTGGGTTCAATGTGTCTTTGATGGCATCTAATATTTGTGTTGTCAATCTTTCCTGAACCTGCAATCGTCTTGCATATACATCCACCACACGCGCAATCTTGCTCAGACCGGTTATCCAACCGTTTGGGATATATGCAACATGAACTTTTCCAAAAAATGGTAACATGTGGTGTTCACACAAACTATAAATCTCAATATCTTTTACGATGATCATCTCGCTCACATCTTCATGAAATTTTGCAGAATCCAAAATTGCATGTGCATCGAGTTCATACCCCTGCATCAAGAACTGCATAGCTTTCGCCACACGCTCTGGTGTTTTTTGTAGTCCTTCGCGTTTCGGGTTTTCGCCAAGAAGCGCCAGACTGTCTGTATAGTTTTTTATCAATTCAGACGTAACCTGTTCATCGTATTCTTCAACTTTCTTATACCCCATAGTTAGAAATTTTTGGTTGCCAGTTTATAGTTTCCAGTTCTTACAAATAAAAACTGTGTTTAAGTTTTGTTTTTTTCAAGCATTTGATAGTGCACTTGACAAACTATATTCATAATCCATTCAGTCGTCATAAAGAGAAAGTTGGTCAATTAATTTCAAGATCACCAAATCACAGAACTACAAACTCAAAACTCGCAACTGGAAACTGCTCATCCCGGATACTCCACAAAATTCCTATCGGTCTCGTATAACCGAATTTTCAAATCCAGCTTCGTGTCAATTTTCTCTCTCATAATATTGTAGATAACAATAGCAATGTTTTCAGCAGTCGGATTAAGATCAGTAAAATATTTGGTATCGAGATTGAGATTTTTATGGTCAAATCTATCAAGCACATTTTCCTTAATAATATCTGACAATTTTTTCAAGTCAATCACATAACCGGTTTCAATATCTGGCTCACCAATTATTTTCACTTCCAGTTCATAATTATGCCCATGATAATTCGGGTTATTGCATTTGCCAAAAACCTCATTGTTCTTATCATTATCCCATGCCGGATTGAACAACCTGTGTGCTGCATTAAAATGCTCCCTTCTAAAAACCGCAACGCTACTCATACATTCTTGAAAATAAAAAATTAAACTAAAATCTATTATCTGCGTTCATCTGTGCAATCTGAGGCTTATATCATTCCCCAAAATACTCCACAAAAATACTCGGCGTTTCATAAAGCTTCACGCAATGCAATTGAACATCTGAAGGCAAATTTTGTTCAAGCTGCTTCCAGATTTCAATGGCAAGATTTTCTGTTGAGCACATCTTACCTTTCATAAAACCAACATCTATGTTCAGATTTTTATGATCAAGCTTTTCAACAACAGATGAATTAATAATCATACTGAGCTTTTTCACATCAAACAAAAAGCCCGTTTCTTCATTCGGCTTTCCTTTGATAGTTACATACAGTTCATAGTTATGCCCATGCCAGTTTTCATTGGCGCATTTCCCGAAAACAGATTCATTCTTTTCTCTGCTCCACGATTCATTGTATAATTTATGCGCCGCATTAAAATGTTCTATGCGCGTTAGATATACCATTCAAAAAATTTTTGCAAAGGTAGGAATTTAGAGATGTTCGTTGGTGGATGGTTGATGGGCGTGCTATTAGTCGAATACCTAGCTTGATTTTGAAGTTCGTTCGCGCAAGCCGACCATCGACCATCGCTCAACGACCAACGATTTTACGATATTTGCAAAATGTATATCCTTATTACGGCTGCAACCAGCTTTGAAATTCAGGCTACTCTTGACTTTTTAAAGAACAATCCCGAAAAATTTCAATCACATGAAATATCTTTTTTGATAACTGGGGTTGGCATGGTCGCCACTAGCCATTCTCTCATGAAAGCGATTTGTAAAAAAAAGGCGGATGTTATCCTTCAAGCCGGCATAGCAGGATGCTTCACTGAAAATCCTCTTTCGGAAACTTTATTAATACAACAAGACAGCTTTGCAGATATGGGTGTAATAGAGAGCAATCAATTCAAAAACATTTTTGATTTGAACCTTGCAGACAAAAATGATTTTCCATTTTCAAACGGGTCATTGATTAACCCAAATGATAAGCTGCTGAATATTTTTCCGTTGGAAAAAGCAGTAGGCATAACCGTGAATGAAATAACAACAAGTAAAGAAAGAATAGCTTGGCATAAACAAAACAATGCTCCTATTGTTGAAAGCATGGAAGGCGCAGCATTTCATTATGTATGCCTGCAAGAGAAAATTCCATTTTTGCAAATCCGTTCTATATCAAATTATATTGGTGAAAGAGATAAAACAAAATGGAAGCTGAAAGAATCGATTGCTGCGCTCAATGAAAAATTAATTTTAATAACTGAAGAAATATTAAAGCACGATGAAGTTTACTTTAGGATTTAGTCCCTGCCCAAACGACACTTTTATTTTTGATGCACTGGTAAATAAAAAAATCGATACTGGAAATTTTGATTTTGATATTGTGCTGGAAGACGTGCAAACCCTTAACCAATGGGCTTTACAGGGCAGACTGGATATTACTAAAATAAGTTACGGAGTTCTCCCCTTGATACTAAATGATTACAATTTATTAGAATCAGGTGGCGCACTTGGAAAAGGTGTTGGCCCTTTATTAATTGCAAAAAACAAAATTGATTTAGTCGCGATTAATGATTGCACAATTGCCATTCCCGGAAAAAACACAACAGCACATTTGCTTTTTTCTCTCGCATTTCCTGAAGCTGTCAAAAAACAATTCATGGTTTTTTCAGAAATTGAAGATGCAGTACTAAATGGAAAGGTGGACGCCGGTGTAATCATTCACGAAAACCGGTTTACTTATCAAGACAAAGGTTTAGTCAAATTGATTGATCTCGGCGAGTTTTGGGAAAAAGAAACTGGTTGCCCGATACCGTTAGGCGGCATTGTGATGAAGAAAAATTTTAGTACCGAAATAGCGGTGCAAATAAATTCACTCATCAAAAAAAGCATAGAATATTCTTTTGCAAATTATCCTGATATTGCCCCATTTGTGAAACAGCATTCGCAGGAAATGAGCGAACAAGTAATGCGCCAGCATATTGATTTATATGTGAACAATTATTCGATTAATCTGGGGAATGAAGGAAAAGAAGCCATTGACACATTGCTCCGCATCTATTCAAAAATGAATGAGACAGAAGCAGAGTCAAGTTTATCAATTATTGATTAACGTTTTTCTTTTAATGCTTTTGCATAAGCATCCAAAGCTCTCTTTCTGGCAAACTCATGAGCGACTATCGGTTTCGGATAACCGAAATCTTCAAATTCAGGGACCCATTTTTTAATGTATTTTAATTCCGGATCAAATTTCTCTGTTTGTAAATAAGGATTAAAAACCCTGAAGTATGGCGCTGCATCACAACCACTTCCTGCCGCCCATTGCCAGCCGCCATTATTCGCTGCCAGATCAAAATCTAATAATTTTTTTGTAAAATAAGCTTCGCCCCAGCGCCAGTCGATCAACAAATGTTTGGTTAGAAATGAGGCCA
>CAIYPC010000393.1 GCA_903927975.1 uncultured Bacteroidota bacterium
ACAGTTTGGAAAATTTTGCCAGCAAGTATTTATAAAAAGTCTGAAACCTTCAAGGATAATTTTTCCATGGATATAAATGATAGTGAAGTTGTGTTGAATACAAACCGCGGAACTCATGCATGGCAATGGAACAATTTCAGCTCATTTGTAGAAAGTCCTTATTTTTTTCATTTATATTTTAACAGCCGATCATTTTTTCTAATCCCGAAAGACGCTTTTAAAGGCTTATTGGAATTACAGGAAACCAGACAACTATTGCGTGAGAAGATTAGCAAACGATAATTCTTTGCTATTTTTTTGGCGTTTCAATGGCTGAAATTTAAATAAATCATACCTTGGCGGCGTTAATGAATAGCATAGTTAAACACATTCTTGCTAATGGAATATTTTTAAATGTGCTGCCCTACTCCTTAACTGATTATTATGACAAAAGTCACATTTAACAACAAACACCGAGTTTTCTATAACTCACTCAAGTCATCCGTTGACGAATACTTTACCAATAACAACCTTAGAAAGACAGGCAATTGGAAACTTTATACAAAAACTGGGGTGTTGATACCTTCTGCGATTATCATTTATCTATCGTTATTAATTTTCCCGATGCCGGCAATTGCAGGTATTTTATTGAGCGGTGTGTTTGGGTTTGTGCTTGCAAGCATTGGGTTTAATATCATGCACGATGCATGCCACGGCAGCTATTCAAGCAAAAATTGGGTGAACGATGTATTGGGTTTAAGTCTGAATGCGCTGGGCGGCAATGCTTTTATCTGGAAATTCAAGCACAACATCATTCATCATACTTACACCAATGTGGATGGTATTGATGATGATATTGCCAAAAGCCCGCTGATGAGACAATGCACTACTCAAAAATGGGTGCCTGCACACAGGTTTCAGCACATATATGTTGTACTTGTTTATGCAATATCTTCTTTGGCATGGGTGTTCCTAATGGACTTTAATAAATATTTTAAGAAAAGAATAGTTAGCACCCCATTGCAAAAAATGGATAGGAAAGAACATTTTGTCTTTTGGATAACGAAAGTGCTTTATGTCCTTTTTTATATAGCAATACCAGTAATGGCTGTTGGATGGCAAAAATGGGCTATCGGTTTTGTGAGTTTTCACGTGGTGATGGGCTTTACACTGGCAATTGTTTTTCAATTAGCACATGTTGTTGAGCATGTTGAATTTGAATTTGCCGGAGATAAGGATGCTATGAAAATTGAAGATGAATGGGCAATTTATCAGGTAAAAACAACAGCTAATTTTGCTCCGAAAAATAAAGTGATTTCTTGGTTTGTTGGTGGTCTTAATTATCAGGTAGAGCATCATTTATTCCCAAGAATAAGTCATGTTCATTATCCGGCGCTCCGAAATATTGTGAAACAAACCTGCGAGAAGTTCAATATTTCTTACAATGAATTTCCTACAATGACAAAGGCTGTTGCTTCTCATTTTAAAATGATGAGGCAGCTTGGGCGAAAACCAGTAGCAGTCCATAGTTAAGAGCTCACAGTTTAGAGTCTTGAGTTCAGAGTAATGGGTTGCGACTCTGAGCTATCAACTCACAACTCCCGACTACTTCGGCTTGTACTTAGTTTCTTCAAAAATTTTCTTTGCAGGGGTTGTCATTAATTGTACTGGAGTAACAGATGGATTTTTTTCTGCATAACTTTTTACAATTTGCCAACCCACCCATTGACCAATATTTCCAGGTGATGCATCTGGCATTCCTGATGTGTTCGGAGCTTCACCAATATAATTTTTGATGATATCAGGATCAATGCTGTAAAGCTCATTGTTGGTCTGCAAAAAATAATTCCAGATAAGCCCTTCATTTGCTTTGCACCATGCTGTTTGCTTTGTTGTGAAACCTGTTATTAAGCTGTCTGGTGCTTCTGGCAAAAACTGATTTGTCAAATACCAATATTTCCCTTTCTCGATCATTTGCTCAATCAGCGGCTTGTTCTCGCTTTTATCAGCAAACAGATCTTCAGCAATTGCCTTCATGCAATTTGCCGTGATATAAGAAGGCTCAAAGCGCCGCGAAATATAAGTTGGGTACATTTCCTGGCCTTGCATGCTGGTATAAAAAGAAAAATTTCTTCCTGCATATAATTGCAATCCAATCGCCAAAGTATATTGGGTGATGGCTATGCTCGGCGCATCAAACGGCCCGATGAATGTTACAACTTTTGGTGGCAACTGATATTTAGGGAAATAATATTTCACATACTTAAAGCTCTGCTGCAATTCCTTTTCAAGCCAATGCAGATCGCCAAATTTTGTTTCTATAGAATCCTTTGCAGGCCAATAGCTAGAAAGAAACTGCCGAGATGCCGCGAATGCTATTTTGCTGGTATCGCTTAAAGGCTCAGCCCCTAAAATATTTGTAGTGAAATCATTGGTGAAATAAGGAAACTGCTGATTGAGAGTATATAATCCATTAGAAATATTATTTGTGTCCAGAGCGAAAAAAGCTTTGTCGAACCGTTCGATGCTAACGGTAACGGATATCTTAGAAACATCTGGGATGTTCTTTTTATTATTGCAAGAACTTATAAAGACAAAAGCAAGAAGTGCCAGGATTATTTTTTTCATTACACGAATTACGCGAATTTGTTTCAATTCGCGTAATTGAGGTTTATCGTAAATTTGCATTATGAAAATCGCTTTAGCACAGCAAAATTATCACATAGGCAATTTTGAAAAGAACACAGAAAAAATTATTGATGCTATCCAAAAAGCAAAAAAGGAAAACGCGGATCTGGTAGTTTTTTCAGAGCTTTCGGTTTGCGGATATCCGCCGAGAGATTTTTTGGAGTTCGAAGATTTTATTAATAAATGTTATGAAGCAATTGATAAGATCAAGCAACATGCCGATACCATCGGAGTGATTGTTGGATCTCCCGAAAGAAATCTCTCTTCCAAAGGAAAAAGTTTGTTCAATGCAGCATGGCTTCTTTATGAAAAAGAAGTGAAAGGCATTGCTCATAAAACCTGTTTGCCAACTTACGATGTGTTTGATGAATACCGTTATTTTGAACCGGGGTTTGAATGGAATGTGATTTCTTTTAAAGGAAAGAAAATTGCGTTGACCATTTGCGAAGACATCTGGAATTTGGGTGATAATCCGCTTTATCGACATTGGCCGATGGAAGCATTAATGAAACAAGATCCAGATTTGATGATCAATATCTCGGCATCGCCTTTTGATTATGATCATGATGATGACAGAAAAGAAGTAGTGAGAGCCAATGTGCTGAAATATAAACTGCCGATTTTTTATTGCAATGCAATTGGATCGCAAACAGAAGTGGTTTTTGATGGAGGAAGTTTAGTGTATGATGCGAAAGGAAATATCATTAAAGAGCTGAAATATTTTGAGGAAGATTTCGCAGTTGTGGAGATGGTCGATGGCCGATGGCCGATGACCGACATTAAAAGTAAATTGCCTTTGGAGTCGGCCAGCGGCCATCGGCCATCGACCATCGCTTTCTTCGACAAGGAAATGCGCGTATCAAAACAAAATGATCCGTCAAAGATCATCAGTTATCTCACTGCAGAAAATAACATTGCACAGATACATGATGCGTTGATATTAGGCATCCGAGATTATTTCAGCAAGATGGGTTTCACAAAAGCAATTCTCGGCAGCAGTGGTGGCATCGATAGTGCAGTTACTTTGGCATTGGCTTGCGAGGCATTGGGAAAAGAAAATGTGCGTGCGATATTAATGCCTTCGCAATATTCTACTTCTCATTCAATAGATGATGCAGAAAAGCTCTCTAAAAATTTAGATAATCAGTATGACATCATACCGATAAAAAATATTTATGATTCATTTCTTGGATCACTAAAACCAATTTTTAAAGATCTGCCATTCAGCCTTGCTGAAGAAAATATGCAGAGCAGAACAAGGGGAAATTTATTAATGGCGATTGCCAATAAGTTCGGATATATTTTATTGAACACATCAAACAAAAGTGAGCTGGCAACTGGTTATGGAACCTTGTATGGTGATATGGCTGGTGGTCTCAGTGTTTTAGGCGATGTATATAAAATGCAGGTTTATGCACTGGCGAAATATATCAATTGTAATGGCGAAATCATCCCTCAAAATATTATTGATAAAGCGCCTTCTGCGGAATTGCGTCCCGATCAGAAAGACAGTGATAGCCTACCTGAATATGATGTGCTCGATAAAGTTTTATATCAATACATTGAAAAAAGACAAAGCCCCAATGAGATCATCGCTATGGGAATTGATGAGCAATTGGTGAAAAGGATTTTAAAAATGGTGAACACGAACGAATACAAACGCAATCAATTTTGCCCAATAATAAGAGTGAGCTGCAAAGCATTTGGCGTTGGGAGAAGAATGCCGATTGTAGGGAAGTATTTGAGTTAAGAAAAGAGTTTCTATCAGTTGCTTTCAATTTTATTATTCTTTTATAAATGTATTCTAATAACTATTCACCAACTTGGCAAGCTACTTGCATTGTGATTTCGTTATTTTTGCACCCCCTAATCAATGTATATGGTTTACACAGCAGAAGATATCAGACAGTTAAATGAAAAGATACAATATCAAGGCGTTTTTATTGACAGGCTTCGCGATGAGATAAGCCGCGTGATCGTTGGTCAGCAACACATGCTCGACAGATTGCTGATCGGTCTTCTTAGTAATGGCCACGTTTTACTTGAAGGCGTTCCTGGTCTTGCAAAAACGCTTGCTATTAAATCGCTCGCTCAAGCGATCAAAGCCAATTTCAGTCGTATTCAATTTACCCCAGATCTTTTGCCTGCGGATGTTATCGGTACCATGATTTATAATCAGCAGCGCAATGAATTTGTGGTCCGCAAAGGACCTATCTTCTCCAATTTTATTTTGGCAGATGAAATAAACCGCGCCCCCGCAAAAGTGCAAAGTGCATTGTTGGAAGCGATGCAGGAACGCCAGGTTACGATTGGCGACTCAAGCTATAAACTCGATGAACCATTTCTTGTTCTTGCCACACAAAACCCATTGGAGCAGGAAGGCACTTATCCATTGCCTGAAGCACAGCAAGACAGGTTTATTATGAAAGTGATCGTGAACTATCCAACCAAATCTGAGGAGCAAATGATTATCCGCCAGAATGTGCAAGGGGCGGGCTTTCCGCAGGTTGGTCAGGTTGTTTCAGTGCAGGAGATTTTACAGGCCAGAGATTTGACGAGACAGATTTACATGGACGAAAAAGTAGAGAACTATATTCTTGATATCGTTTTTGCAACGCGCACACCTGAAAAATATAAGCTTGAAAAACTGAAACCGATGATTGCTTATGGCGGCTCGCCGCGTGCAAGTATCAATCTCGCATTAGCCGCAAAGGCAAATGCATTTTTGAACAAGCGCGGTTATGTTATTCCTGAAGATGTTAGGACTATTTCAAAAGATGTGCTGCGCCATCGCATTGGTTTAACGTATGAAGCCGAAGCAGAAAACGTGAATACTGAACAGGTGATAGATGATGTGTTGAGAGCGATACAAGTTCCGTAGAGAAAGATGTTCGATGGTCGTCGTTAGAGAAGGTTGAGTAAATTCTTAAAAACCTTATAATATGGCAAAGTATCAAAACCTTGAAGCATGGAAGATTTCAATGCAATTGGTAAAAGAAGTTTATTTACTA
>CAIYPC010000394.1 GCA_903927975.1 uncultured Bacteroidota bacterium
CTTTGAATACTTTGTTCACCATCCAGTTTTTTATTTTTCTATTGCCGAGATTCATCATTTTTCGGCTGAGGCTGGATTGTTTCCAAACCTTCCATGCAATTTTTTCTCCCCACGTTGCATCACCTTCTTCAACTGCTTCATGCCGGTTCTCCAGCAAAAGCTCATGGAGATTGATTTTCACAGCACATACTTCAGTACAGTTTCCGCACAAAGAAGACGCATAACTAAGATGTTTCCATTCACCTAAATTTTTCAATTGTGGTGTAATCACAGATCCAATCGGACCGCTATATGTTGCTTCATAACTATGACCACCAATATTTTTATAAACAGGACATGCATTCAAACAAGCACCACAACGAATGCAATATAAACTCTCTCTCATCTTTTCATTCGCAAGAATATTTGTCCTTCCATTATCCAACAAAATCACATACATCTCTTCAGGCCCATCAACTTCTCCTGCCTGTTTTGGTCCCGCAATAATTGTATTATAAACCGTTACTTGTTGTCCGGTTCCATACGTTGCAAGCAAGGGCCAGAATAAACTCAGATCCGTTAATGAAGGAATTACTTTTTCAATCCCGACAATCGCGATATGTGTTTTAGGAAATGCACAGCTTAATCTTGCATTGCCTTCATTTTCTGTTACAGCAATTGCTCCGGTATCGGCTATAATAAAATTAGCGCCCGTGATCCCAATCTCTGCTTCAGTATATTTCTTTCTTAATTTTTCTCGCGCAACAAGTGTGAGTTCCTGCGGGGTAAGATTGATATCTGTGTTCAGTTTTTCATGAAACAATTTAGCAACATCCTCTTTGCTTTTGTGCATCGCAGGTGTAACAATATGATAAGGCGGCTCATTATCTAACTGCTGAATGTATTCACCCAAATCTGTTTCTACGCTTTCAATATTGTTCTCTTCCAAAAAATGGTTCAGCTTAATTTCTTCCGTCACCATGCTCTTGCTCTTCACAATGCTCTTGCAATTTTTTTCTTTGCAGATAGCAAGAATTTCATCAAGCGCCTGCTTTGCATCTTCGGCCCAAATCACCTTGCCGCCACGCTTTGTAAACGCTGCTTCAAATTCCTGAAGATATTCATCAAGCGATTCAATCGCTTTCCATTTCAAATTTTTTGCACGTTCGCGAGCAAGACCAACGTTGCTAAATTGTTGTTTGCCTACAGGCAGAACAGCGTTATATCTTCCTATATTGAAATTTATTTTTCGCCTGTGCTCAAGGTCACTCGCTTTCAACGTGCTCTTCGCAATAAATGATTCTGAGGATTCTGACATGATACAATTAATGTAATAATGCTCGTAATTTTTTGTGACCAGCTAATCAATTCTTCTCAACATCGTTGTGTCACTCCCTTGTACTGTTGATATTCTACTGAGCTTTGGTTTTATAATTTGCAATAACATCTGTCGCCCAACAGTTCCTTACAATTCTCAACAACATTGCTTTCTCAATCTCGAAGATGCCTCGTTCCTCGCCATGACAGATCCCGAAGAATGCTGTCATTATAAAGAACATTATTTTTTATTTCCCCGATCTGCTTTCTCTCCTTTAACGGCGGGGGTATAATATCCTTGTGCAATCTGGTCAAGTGCTTCATAAAAACCTTCTCCGTATTTTCTTATCAATGCTTCTTTTAAAAAAGAATACACGGGCACTTTCAATTTTTCGCCAAGCGCACAGCCCGGACTGCACAATGTTTCTCTCGGTTCATAATTCA
>CAIYPC010000395.1 GCA_903927975.1 uncultured Bacteroidota bacterium
CTCTCAAACTAAATTTGATCAGTCATTTTATAAATGCTTCTTCGATAAATAATATCTTACAATCTTTAAAAAATATTCTTACCACTAAATAATATTCCCGCTTCACCCAACGTTATCCATTTATCCCAATCTACATAATAGCCTTTTCTAAGATCATAAATTTTTAAAATTAAAATTTTAGACTATGGAAAATGCTTATCCTTTTCTGGCTATTTTATTTATCCTGATTTTATTTGCCAATCTTTTACAAGCGTATAATAATTCAAGAAACTGGCGCGGGCTTCCGCATTTGCCAGAACCTTCTTATCCATTTATCGAATAGCAATTAATCTCTGCTAAAAAAATCAATCATTATTTCATTGATGGTTTTTGAAATTGGTTTGTGCCCGTATGAACCAAAACAAGATTTCTTTTTCTATACTTCACCAAAGAGATGATGATTAATTCTATTCGCTTTTTGCTAATTCATTCTGATTAAAAAATCTAACCTCTATCCTTTAAAAGAAAAAAATGAAACGAATATTTACATCAACAATAATATTATTATTTGCATCGATCATCTTCATGCTCCCATGCAATTCAAATGCGCAATCATTAGAGATGTCGCCTGGAGGCGGGCCATCTGGTAGTGGACCTTCCCAAAGTTCTCAGGTTGTAACCTTTCAAAAAAACACCAACAACCCAATAGGGAATACGTTTGCAACATATACCCCAACGCAAACTGTAACTTATAGTTTTTCAGATCTTCAATATCCGACAACCGGCTTGTATTTCGGGGCAACAATCTCGACAGGAAGCACCAGTCCTGTTGCTGAACTTTTATATTCTCCAATAAGCGGCACCGATAATGCGGCAAGCAGCAATTTCACTTCAACCAAGGCAAATACGGCTGGAACAGGAATTGATGCCAGCAATAACTATGCTATTGAACTTTATACTTCTACAAGACCATTATATGTTGCATCAAGCTCTACAACCGGAACTTATTATTATGGCAAGCTCACCCTCACTTTTAGCAACCCCGTCAATAATCCGGTCTTAAATATATCTTCTCTTGGTGGCGGCAACAGTTTAGTTGTCATTTCGCAACAGTACAGCACGGACTTGGTTTTGTCTGATCCTTATACCATGCAAGCGCTATCAGGAAATGGAAATCTTGCTGTTGATAATACCACAAAAAAAATTTACAATGGCTCAAGTTCATTTGGATCAAGTATTGCTGATAATGCAAGCGGTTCTGTGCTGATAAACGGCTACAATATCAGCAGCCTCACATTTAGTGTTTACATGAGAGGCAAGGGCTCTTTTTTAAGTTCTTGGGGAAGCACACTTGGCAGTGTTAATTATGGAGATGCTTATTCGATTGGGGTTTCACTTGAAGTGCCCTTTTCCATATCGGGCAATTTATTTGATGATGCAAATGGCATGACTGACGGCATAGTAAATGGAACAGGCGCAAATGCCGGTGGCATGAATGCGATATTGGTGGATCACAACACTGGCATGGTGGCAGATTATAAAGCTATCCCAGCAAGTGGTGCTTACTCTTTCGATAATGTTACTTATGGTGACTATGATGTGATGATCAGTACTGCAAGCCCAACCATCAACGCCACAGCGCCAACCGTTGCTTTGCCAAGCGGCTGGGTGAATACCGGAGAATATACTCAAACAACCGCAGGCAGCGATGGAACACCCGATGGCAAGATTGCGTTAGGGACTGTGAGCGCTGCAACAACAAATATCAATTTTGGGATTGATGAGCTACCTGTTTCAGTAGCCCAGGTTTTTACTATCCCCTCGCCTGTTGTCGATGCTTCTGCTATATTACACGGCTCTGGAACCGTGCCCCAGCCACTGCAGGGATCGGATCAGGATGATCATACAACAAGAGCAACAACCCCGTCAACTGTTGCAATCACTGAGTTGCCTTCTAACGGCCAACTGTGGTACAATGGTGTGATGATAACAAAAGGGAAAGATGGCATAAACGCACCTTCACCTACCAACCCTTTTATAATTACAAGCTATAACCCAAACAGGCTGAGCATTAAATTTACCGGATCGGGCTATGTCACCTCTTCGTTTAAGTACAGCATCGTGGATAATGCAGGCATGCTTTCAACGCCCTCCCTTTACACGGTAAATTGGACAAAGCCTCTTGCTATTCAAATGACCCAATTCTCTGCGACAGAACAAAACTGCACCGCGAAAATAAATTTTGCCACTGGGGTTGAAACAGACGTAAAAGAAATAAATATTCAATATAGCACAGACGGATCTGAATTTGCCACTGTACAAACAATAGCCCCAAAAGGATCTAACAGCAATTATAGTTTTCAATATTCGCTACCAGCGAACTCAAGCGATTATCATTTTTATCAGTTGGAGATTGTTGATATAGATGGCAAAAAAGAATAAAGCAATATTTTAAAGACCAACACAAGTTGCAACAAAAAAAATGAGGGCTTAACCATTACACCAAACCCTGCCATTGAAAGCATTGAAATTTCAGGAATGGAAGACAATGCAAAAAAAGAAATCAAAATTCTTGATCTCAATGGCAGGCTTATTCACTCTGTAATTAGTTTTTCAACCACAGAAAAAA
>CAIYPC010000396.1 GCA_903927975.1 uncultured Bacteroidota bacterium
AATCTGACAGTATTTGAAATACTGCTTTATTATTTTTCTCAAAAATAATGCTCATAAAATAAACCGTTTTAAAAGATGCATTTCATTTAGTTTATTTCCTTATACCTTTGTCCACTATTACGCAAGGCGTTAGCGATTGGTTGCCAAATATGAACCGACCTTGAAAACGATTTCACATTAACCGATTGTTCAGTGAGCAAACAGAAAAACGTAACATTCGCAAGTTTAGTTATTGCATTAGGCATTATTTATGGGGATATCGGCACATCTCCTCTCTACGTTCTTAATGCCGTCGTCCACGGAAAAATAATAGAAGAGAAGCTCATTCTTGGGGCGCTTTCCTGCATTATATGGACGCTTACACTTCAAACGACAGTTAAATATGTTTGGCTTACGCTCAAAGCTGATAATAAAGGTGAAGGCGGCATTTTTTCTTTATACGCATTGGTAAGAAGACAAAGGCGCTGGCTCGTTCTTCCCGCAATGATTGGCGGCGCCGCATTACTTGCTGATGGAATGATAACGCCCCCAATTTCTGTAACATCCGCTATTGAAGGGCTTCGGCAAATGCCGGTGTTCAGCCAGATTGAACAATCAACTATCGTTTATATAGTCTTAGGAATATTGGTGGTGTTGTTTTTTCTCCAACAGTTCGGCACTGATTCAATTGGTAAATTATTTGGGCCAATCATGTTTTTGTGGTTTGCCATGCTCTTTGTTGTGGGCAGTGGACATTTGTTAGACGACTTATATATTTTCAAAGCATTGAGCCCACATTATGCTATTGAACTTCTAACAACATATCACAAAGGCTTTTGGATTTTAGGGGCTGTATTCCTTTGCACAACAGGCGCAGAAGCATTATACTCTGATCTTGGGCATTGCGGAAGAAGCAATGTTCGCATATCATGGATATATGTGAAAACCTGTCTCATTATAAATTATCTCGGGCAAGGTGCATGGCTTCTTGCAAATTATAACGGCAAAATTTTTGACACAGATAAAGGCAGCGTTTTTTACAGTCTCATGCCTTCATGGTTTTTAATTCCTGGGATTGTTATTGCAACTGCTGCTGCGATTATTGCCAGCCAAGCCCTCATAAGTGGATCGTTCACGCTCATCAGCGAAAGCATGCGATTGAACCTTTGGCCAAAATTCCGCATCAGTTATCCTACAGAAGAAAGAGGTCAGCTCTATATCCCGGCAATTAATTTTTTATTGTTCATTGGATGTTGCGGCATCACTATATATTTTCAAACAGAGGCACACATGGAAGCAGCTTACGGTCTTGCCATCACTTTGTGTATGTTGGCAACTTCGATCCTGTTTGCAAACTTCCTGATCTCACACAGAGTGAACTCAGCACTTATTTATTTATACCTCGCTGTTTATCTCACCATTGAACTAAGTTTTCTATTTGCAAACCTTGACAAATTTCCACACGGTGGTTTTGTTACGCTTATTGTAGGGGGAGCATTGTTTGGCATTATGTACGTTTGGTATAGAGCAAGAAAAATAAAGAACAGATATGTCGAGTTCGTTAGGATGGAACATTATATACCACAGATCCAGGAACTCAGTAATGATCGTGGTGTGCCGAAAACAGCTACTCATTTGGTTTACATGACGAGCGCCAACAACCCAAAAGAAATTGAACATAAAATAATTTATTCGATCCTTAATAAAAAACCAAAAAGAGCAGACATCTATTGGTTCGTGCATGTTGACACTTTGGACGATCCTTATTCAGCAGATTATTCCGTTGAGCATATTATACCAAATGATATCATTCGCGTTGAGCTCCGCCTTGGTTTCAGAGTAGAGCCAAGAATTAATCTGATGTTCCGCAAAGTGGTGGAAGATCTGGTGAACAATAAAGAAGTGAACATCACCAGCCGATATGAATCTTTGGAAAGAAATAATGTAGTTGGCGATTTTCAATTTATCGTGATGGAAAAATATCTGAGCCAGGATAATGAACTTCCATTTTTTGAAAGAGTGATCATGAAATTATATTTCTGGGTGAAGGAACTGAGCTTATCAGAAGAAAGAGGCTTCGGTCTTGATCCTTCAAATGTTACTGTCGAGAAATTCCCACTTATTGTTTCTCCGATTCCGGATCTGAATTTGAAGAGATTGCCGGAGTTGTAAAGGCTTTACAAAAATTATACTCAAGCACTTCATTTATTAATCGATGAGAATTATAATCATTAAAAATAATACAGCCACTTTTTAAAGTGGCTGTATTATTACAAGTTATATTTATAGTCCTTTATGCAGGCAAAGGATTTTTTAATTTTGAAAGCATCTCATTTGCTTTTGCCAGTTTCTCGGGAAATAAAACTTTTCCGGAAGGCTTTTTACCAACCTTTAATTTAATACCTAATTCGGCAGCCGTCTTTATTGCTCCTTTTTGTTTCATTCTGTAAATTTAAACTTTTTTTCTTTTAATTAAAAAACCGAAAAAATCAATTCCCTTTTGAAACGGAACACTCACAAGACTACTTTCCAGATCCTGAAGCACTCCATATATTTCGTAATCAATAGAAAGTTGCTCAATATTTAAAGTGATAGCCATTCTGTATAATCTTGTTCTTTCTGGAGTGCTCCCACTAAAAAATATCCACTTTGTAGGGTATTCTGCCGAAAAAAGATGTATGGCCAAAACGACTGTTGCTAATATTTTGTTCCTATCCTTGTTGTCGTCTTTTGTAATATCATCCAAACTGCCATCTGCTTTTTTGTTGCCAAATGCCAGATTGAAAACTTCAATATTTTCTGTAGGTTTAAACTGTACTATTTTAAAAATATTTCCTCTTGGTCCGATGCTTACAAATTCATATTCCAGAAAATCAGTGCTTACTTCAATGTGCTCATATCTTTCATATTTCATATTCAAAAATAATAGTTGGCTTTCAATCGTTGAAGCAGAATGGCCGAGGAGTTTTCGAAACGGGATGACTGATGAAGGCATCAATCAGTAAAGCATAATTTTTAGATATCCATACGCATTTCAAGCACATGGGCTTTGAAACCAGCTTTTATATATGCATTCTTTGCATGACTATTTTCATCATAAACAAGCAGACGGATTTCCGTAATTTCTTTTTCAATTATCCATTTTTTCAAAGCTTGCAGAATTGCTTGATTAACTCCTTTTCCGCGGTGTGCTGGCTTTACATACATAAGACCTAAATAAGCAAATTCATTATGCTTCAAAAAATGATCTGCTTTTCTTATTTCAGCATATCCTGAACCTACAACTTCATTTTCAATTTCAGCGACCAGCACTTTTGTTTTTGGAGATGATAGCAGTTGGGAAAAATTATAATAATAAGTTTCATTTTTCAGGCTATTATCAAATGGCTTTTCTGTCTTAATAATTTCCTGTTCGAACTCAAGGAGTACTTTCAGATCTTTCTCGCAAGCTTCTCTGATTTTCATTTAGGATTTGTTTAAAAATATTCATTATCGATTTGCTGATACACTCATGGCGTCACTTTCAACATTCCCCTCATCACTAAATAATGTCCGGGATAAGTGCATACATAAGGATACTGACCCGGTTTTTTCGGCGCAATAAAATAAATTGTTTCCGACTCTTTCGGGTGAAGCAATTTTGTATGAAATAAAACATCTGCACTCGTAGGAACGAAGCTCATTGATTCTCCTTTTAATCCCAGTTTTAAAGCCCGACTACCAACACTATCAGCAGTTCCCGGTTTTGCGATCACAAAGTTGTGGAGCATATCATCACTGTTTTTGAAAGTGATTTTTACTTTCGATCCCGCTTTCACTGTTAATAAAGTTTGGTCAAATTTCAATCCTGGTATAGTTCCAATAACAATCATTTTATCAGGCCCAGTTGTCCAGTCAGCAGGTTGTTTGATAGTACGCTTTGCAGTTGGTTTCGGCGCAGCCATTTTATTTTCATTCATACCTTTCATCGCTGCCATATCATGATGATGCATTTCAACTGGCTTTACTTTATTAGCATCTGTTATCGCAAGCTTATCTCCATCAGGAATTCTGTTGAGCGTATAATATCCGAAGTTGTGCAATAAGGAATTCTTATTTGTCGAACGGATGCCTTCCGCTCTTATTTCATGTATATAACCCAGCTTCAAACTATCAACCACCAATCTTGCTTTCAATCCATCTGCAGAAATTTCAATGGCCTTGATTGGACATGATCCTTGATTTATGATTGGGCTTCCATAAACATGATGATACATGTAGGTGAAAGTTGATATAGCCCATGAAGATGGATCCTTTGCTGTTTTTTCATCCACTGGCTGCGTGAATTCAATTTCAAATCCATCTGGTTTTGCCTGAACCGTTTTCATTTCAAACGGCGTCTTACCATTCCAAACCATTTCCTGCAAACCATACAAACCACCACCGGTTGAACCCCATCCGCGTGATGTCATGCCGACAAACATGCCGCCATCCGATCCCCAATTCATGCGTATTATGCCGGAAGAAAATCCTTCGCGAAAAGGAAATACAATTCCCTGATAAACACCTTTTACTTTCTCAAGATATACACGCATGATCTTGCTTTGCCCTTGATCGCCAACAAACATTTGCCCTTCAAACGGCCCCATTTGACCTGTAGTGCTATAATTTAAAATGGCCGAAGTAGAAACACCCAAAATAGTATGCGGAAACCAAACAGAAGGTGTTTTTAATCCCGGCACTCTTTTCGCCACTTCATATTTTGGCTCGTCAGTATCAGGAATATCTTTTTTATGCAACTTAACCGGAGAGCCTGGCTCGTCAGACCAATTCAGTCCTGCTGGGTTTCCCATAAAATCTCCTTTCTCCATAAACGTTACACTTCCTGAACCAACCCAATCGCCCTGGTTCTCAGCATAAAATAAATCGCCTTCGCTGTTCGCGCCCAAACCTGCTGGCGAACGAAGACCTGTTACAAATGGTTCCATCTTTCCATCATCTGTTATTTTAATTGACCAGCCATGCCATTTAGCTAAACTTTCTCCATAGCCAATCCACGCCACATTTAGGTTCACGGTCATTATACCATTTTTGTCCAGCACCGGTCCGTACGCATACTCATGATAGTTACCAGATAACGGCCATGAGTAAACGGTTTTGTATTCATCAGCAACGCCATCGTGATCAAGATCACGTAAACGCGTGAGCTCGGAACGTTGTGTTAAATACAAATCGCCTTTTATATAATTAAGACCCAAAGCTTCGTGAAGCCCTTGCGCAAATAATTTGTATTGCGGAAGCATACCATTTTTCATATAAGGGTTTGATATGATCCACACTTCGCCGTGGCGTGTTGATACTGCCAATTTATCATCTGGCAAAAAAGCCATTCCCCCAACTTCCAGTATAACATTTTCTGGAATAGGAAGTGTTTTGATCTGATAAAAATCTTCTTCCTTCTGAGTGATAGTAGTGTCCTGTTTTTTTTCTTGTGCCGATACATTCATCACACTAATAATAAACAGGCAACTGAAAAAAGTTTTTATTGCAAAATGTATTGTTCTGTATTTAATAATTTTCATCTTATAAATATTACCAGGTGATTGAATAAGTTAATGCTCCAGTGCTACCATGAAAAGCAACAATCAGTTCTTTGCCTTTTTGCGTTTGTCTAATCATCGGCTTGAAACTATCAGCAACATTTATATAATAAGATTTACCATTAACGGCATATAAATCTTTTCCAATCATTTCTATATTATCAGCACTCGCAATGCGACAATAAAGATTTGTAGGTGCATTTGTGATATCCATTTGCCTCACAAGAGATGTTGCACTTTGTGCTGAAATTTTATCTGTTACATGCGTATTGTTTACGCTATATGCAAAAGCAGGAAACCTGTTTTCATCCAGCGTATATCCTTCATTGTGAAAATCATCAAACGCAACAGAGTCTGGCCATGAAGCTTGCGCATCTGCAAGCACAGCAAGTGCTGGCGCATCTGATAAAACAATCACACTTCCCAATGGCTTTGCCAATTGAGGTTCCCCTCTTTCATGCCACATATCCGTAACATCCAAAAAAGCCCCTCGCCAAATTTGAAAGAGTGACCCCTCTTTAAGATCATAAGAATAATTAAGTTGGTTGGGATAACCCGCTGATATTACATGAGTGAGTTTTTTATCTCCATAATTTAAAAAACTTCTGAGCAGATATGGTTTGCCATCTGTGCTTATTGTAATCGGATTATCCGTACTCATTTCAACCGGCTTTTCATCAATCGCACCATAACGGATATTTCTAAAAGCTACATTGCCATGATCACCTTGGAGCACCAATGGACCGGTTGCCTTTTCATCATTATATAAAGAAGCTCGTGTTGGACCAGTAACGCTCGATTGAATTTGTATCAATGCACCGTTCAAATACACTTCATCGAAACGGGCATTTGCAATTTTCTCGCCTTTATCGTTGAATTTTGGCGCACGGAATTTTATTAAAAGATGTTGCCATAAGCCGGGAGCTTTACAAACATTCATCAATGGCGGAATGCCTTCATATCCCTCATTATTTTCTCCTCTTGCATCATCCCAACGTTGATATATACCTCCGCAATCGCTAAACGACGGATGAAGTTTTGTCCAACTGTCAAACAACTGAACTTCGTATCTGCCTTCCAGATAAACACCGGAATTGGAATTTTTCGTCATCATAAAATCAAGCTCAATTTGCACATCCCCGAATGATTCTTTTGTCGTCAAAGGGGTATTATCGCCTTTAACAAGAATGTTCACCACAGCGCCTTTGCCAGGAATGGATTTTATATCCTGATCTTTGGTATAATCAGCCAAAGCATCGGAAGATATGTTCCAATTTTTTCCGGGATTTTGAAATGCATCGAGATTGTCCAACGAAATTAATGTCGTTTGTTTTCCAGACTGGGCAGCAACCATTGTACAGCACAATGAAAGCGCACACAAGCAATGCATCGAAATTCTACTTGCCATTTTTTTGAATTTTGAATTTGTTTTTAGCTGTGATTATAGGAGGTAGCATAGATTCTCAAAAGCTACGAAAGATCAATTCAACCAAACAAAGTAAAGTGTTTTTGTGAATTTTCAATGATTATTCTAAAAATATAAATCAATCGCTAGTCTTTTAAAAAATCACCATTATCCTTCGCCGATCAATAACTTCGCTTCAAATCGCTTTCATTTTTTGAACCATTTTATTTTATATGGGTTGATTGGCATTGCTGTTCTCAGCATTGTCGCCTATTTTTTTCAGGAGAAATTTATTTTCAAACCAGAAAAATTGAGTCAGGATTTCAAGTTCAAATATGATGTGCCTTTTAAAGAATTGTTTTTTGATGTGGAGCCTGGCGTGCGCATTAATGGATTGCATTTTTATCGCCCATCACCAGCAGGATTAATTTTTTATCTGCACGGCAATTCAAGGAGCATTAAGGGCTGGGCGAAATATGCGCAGGATTTTTATCGGTATAATTATGATGTTGTGCTGGTTGATTATCGCGGCTTTGGAAAAAGTACAGGTAAACGCAGCGAAAAAGAATTGATAAGTGATCTTCAATTTGTGTATGAAAGATTGTGCGAACAATGTACGGAGCAACATCTGATTATTTATGGAAGAAGCCTTGGCAGCGGGTTCGCAGCAAAAACCGCATCTATTAATAATCCAAGATATTTAATATTGGATGCGCCATTTTATAATTTTCAAAAAGTGGTGGAAAGATTTTTGCCTTTTTTGCCAGTGCGCTTTGTGCTTATGTACAAACTTCGCACAGACAAGTGGATCCGCTATGTGAAATGCCATACTTATATTTTGCATGGAACAAAAGATTGGCTGATACCAATCAAGCATAGCGAGAATTTGCAAAAATTAAATCCTGATAAAATAACATTGATTAGAATTATTGGTGGTGGACATAACAATCTTCCATCGTTTCCTGAATATCATAATTTTATTAGAGATATTTTGAAAGAGTAGAGTTCAGAGTTTAAAGTTCGGAGTTAAGAGTTAATACAAACAACAAGATTCAAGGAACGAGGTACAAGTATGAACAAGAAGAAATTATTTCGCTGGATAAAAATTATTGTGCTGATTTATTGCATCATTGGGATTACGTTTTATTATCTGCAGGATTATATTTTATTTCATCCTGAACCGATGAGCAAAAACTCGACATATAAATTTGATGATGCTTATAACGAAATAAATATTCCATACAATAAAGAAACTACGCTCAACGTCATTCAGTTCAAAACAAAAGATTCAATTGCGAAAGGTGTTGTTTTATATTTTCATGGCAATAGAAAAAATATTGGCTGGTATGCAAAATATGCCAGCAATTTCACGAAGAACAATTATGAGATTTGGATGCTTGAGTACCCTGGTTTTGGTAAGAGCACGGGCAAATTTGCAGAGCAAGAGCTTTACGATTATGCATTACAGGTATATAAATTGGCAAGAACAAAATATAAACCTGAAAATATTATTATCTACGGAAAAAGCCTTGGCACTTGCATTGCCTCGCAGCTTGCTTCTGTTCGCGATTGCAAATATCTAATTCTTGAAACTCCTTGCTACAGCATGACCTCGCTCGTTTCGCATTATTTCCCCATCTATCCTGTAAACAAAATGCTGCATTATCATTTTCCTAATAACGAGCATCTACAAAATGTTACTGCTCCCATTATCATTTTCCATGGAACTGATGACGGCGTGGTTCCTTATAGCAATTCGCTAAAATTAAAATCAGTTTTAAAACCAAATGATGAGTTTGTGACGATTGATGGTGGAAGCCATAATAATCTAAATGACTATCCAATCTTACATCAGAAATTAGATTCATTAATGAAGTAAGGTTTCTCGCAACGGCGCGAAGGCGCAAAAGAAAAGTTGATAGTTAATGGTTGATAGTTCATAGCCGAAAGCTTCTTGCAAAAACTTTGAAGATTTCTCAAACAACTTATGCGGCTCTCTGTGTCCAAATTTCTATATCACAATCAAATGCTTCAACCTTTCTTCATGCTTTGTTGGAAGAAAATAATGATTGTGAGAGATTGCTTTTTGATCAGAATAAACATCTAGAGGATAAAGTTTTTTATTTCGCAATGCATAAGAACGATAACCTAATGGTGCAACCATCTCAAAGAATTTAATTCTTTCTTTATCGTCGGCGAGTTCGCATAATAATATCGGGTGAAATCTTTCCAGCACTTTTAGCATCGAAGCAAACACTGGCACTTCAAGACCTTCCACATCACATTTAATATAATCAAGCCGAGACAGATTATTAAAAAGGCTATCGCCTGATTCATTTTTTATTTTTTCAGATTCTGCATATTCCAATTCAGGATTTGCTCTCATCACTCTTGCATAAGCAAACCTTTTCATGTTGCCTACTTTCGGTATTCCCATTTCAACATATTCCCCATCGCCGCCCAAAGCAACTTTTAGCAATTCTACATTCTTAATATTTTTCTTATCGAGCAATTTCTGCAAAACACTATTGAATTTGCTCATCGGCTCAATCGCGATCACTTTGCCGGAATTTTTTACAAGCCTGCTAAATTCGCAAGTATAATAGCCAAGATGAGCGCCGATATCAACGCAATAATTTCCTTCGCCAATAATATCTTTCAAAAAATAAACATCTTGATAATTTTGTCCAGCAAGCCCCCGCTTATATATTTTTTGAAAAGAATTGGCGAGCAAAGAGAGGTATCTTTTCTCACCCAACATAGAAAGCAAAACTTTTTTTACACTATTCATGTCGCGAAAATAAATGAATAATTGAAGTCTCTCCGCACGGAGAGGCTTTTTTATTACCTTGGGCTTTGAAAAATTCAAATATGGCGTTTGATAAATTATCAATTATTATCCCTGCATTTAATGAAGAAAAAACAATTCATCTCATTCTTGATAAAGTGAAAGCGGTAGAATTGATAAATGGGATTAATAAAGAGATAATTATTATTAATGATTGCTCAACAGATAATACAGAACAAGCGATTGAAAAATATATTTCTTCAAATCCTGAATTGAGCATTCAATATTTCAAGCATGAAAAAAATCAGGGCAAAGGCGCGTCCCTACATACTGGCATTAGCAAAGCAACTGGAGAATATTTTATTGTACAGGATGCAGATCTTGAATATGATCCCGAAGAATATAATGATCTTTTAAAACCAGTGCTGAAAGGTTTTGCAGATGTCGTCTATGGTTCGCGATTTATGGGACATTATCCGCACAGGGTTTTATTTTTCTGGCATACAGTAGGAAATAAATTTTTGACTGCATTCTCGAACATCATTTCAAATTTGAACCTTACTGATATGGAAGCTGGGCTTAAATTATTCAATACAAAAATGGTGCAGTCGATCAATTTGAAAGAAAAACGTTTTGGTTTTGAGCCAGAAATAGTTTCGAAAGTTGCAAGAATCCCAAACGTCAGGATTTATGAAGTAGGGATTTCTTATTATGGAAGAACTTATCAGGAAGGAAAAAAAATAAATTGGAAAGATGGCTTTCGCGCTATGTATTGCATCTTAAAATATGGATTGCTGAAGGGCAGATAGAAGAATAATATCATCAAATATTCATGGTAACAAAAAATAAATTAGTATATTGTATGAGCATTCAAGGATAAGAATATTTGTTAAGAAAGAAAATTGTAGATAATAGCATTTCTTCTAAACTCTCGCCTCAATTTTTTATAGTTAGTCAACATCACATGAGATGACTTAGTAAAATCGGTAATAAACTATCGGTCTTGCTATGGAATTTAAATTAGTAAACTTAAACTCATGTGTATGAAACGGACAACACTCGTTCTGATTTTTCTCGCATTTTATTTAAGCAGCATTTGTCAGCCTGTTTCTCCTATACCGGGCGGTGCAGGAAAAATTGTTTTCACCGCGGCAGGCGGAACAGCAACCAATTTTATTGTAGATCCCGATTGGAGAGTTACAACGCTTCAGGCTGGTGCCGTTTGGGGACAATATGGCAACATTCAAGGAACTGCATTTTATAAAGATGAGTGGCACAAAGGATATATAATTTTAAAGGGCAATAGAATCATAAAAGATATTTCTTTGAGCTATAATATTTATGAGAATCAAATTTATTATCTGAAAGATAGTCAGGCATTGGTGCTAGATGCATCAATCCCTGTTGAAGAATTTGGAATCTACGATCATAAAGAAGATACAAATCAGCTTACAGTATTTCGCTGCGCATATCCATCTGTGGGTAGAAATAATGAAAAAACATTTTATCAGGTAATTGCAAATGACAGGATACAATTATTAAGGCATTATGGCAAGAGCATTATAGAATCAGTTAATCTTGCAAGTGCGCCAGATAAATCTTTTTTCGATTCGGAAACATGGTTTGTTTACAATGCAAGTGAAAATAAGATCACACAAATAAAAAAGAATAAAAATTCTTTGGAAGATGCAATTCCTCAGTATAGCAACATCATCCAATCAATTATTCAGGAAAGAAATTTGAAATTAAAAACAGAGAATGAGTGGGCTTCTCTTTTTGATGAACTGAACACTCGGGTAAAATAAAATTTCTATTTCAAACTAAAGTGATTCTTTCATTCTTCAAGAGTCACTTTAGTTTTTCCAATTTTTAGTTTATATCCTATGCCAGTTTTCAGTGCATAATTTTCTTTTTGATGACCAACAGGAAAATTATAACAAACTGGATAATCATATTCTTTTACGACATCATTAATAATCTCATGAACTGATTTTCCAAAAGGACGTTCGGTGTCTTTCATGTCAGTGAAACCACCAATAATCAGTGCCGCCAATTTATCTAATTTGCCGCTTCGCTTTAGTTGATAAAACATTCGATCAATGTTATAAAGATATTCTCCCACGTCTTCGAGAAATAAAATCCTTCCTTTTGTTTTTATATCCGAGGAAGAGCCTGTTAAATGTGCTAACAAAGTAAGATTGCCTCCAATCAATTCACCAATTGCTTCACCTTTTTTGTTGAATTCATGAACGGCAGATTCGTATTTTATTTTATTCCCTTCTAAAACATTTTTCAAAGAATGGACAAATTCATTTTTATATCCTTCATCATTGAACGCAGAAGCCATGGGTGCATGGATTGTCGAAATTTTATAGTTTGAATAGATGTGAGAATGGAGAATGGTCACATCGCTAAAACCAATAATCCATTTTGGGGTTTTCTTGAATTTTTTAAAGTTGATTTGTTCAATAATCCTCCCAATCCCGTATCCGCCTCGTGCACATAAAATTGCTTTCACTTCATCGTCATCGAGCATCTGCTGAAAATCATTTAGCCGCTCTTCATCATTTCCTGAAAAATAATTTTGAGAATCGCTTCCTAATGTCTTTCCGACTTTTATTTTGTAGCCCCATTCTTGCAAAACATTAATACATGTTTGTGCTTTTTCAATGTTCATGTAACCAGCAGGGCAAACGATTCCGATTGTATCGCCAGGATTTAAGTAATTGGGTGTAGTAATCATCGCTATCAAATTTCTTTTAAAACTACTTCATCATTTTTAATCTGCAACTTATGTTCAACTCCACACTTCAGCGCATAATTTTCTTTTTGGTGCCCAACCGGAAAATCAAAACAAATAGGATAATTATATCCTTTTGTTTTTTCTAAAACAACATCATAAAGCGTTCTGCCGAAATCTTCTCCGGCATCATCTGGTTTAGCTTTGAAACCGCCTACGATTAATGCTTTCAAATTTGAAAGCTTGTTTGTTCTTTTCAAATTCCAGAACATGCGATCGATGCTGTAGAGATATTCGCCAGTATCTTCCACAAATAAAATTTTCCCATCTGCTTTAATATCTGAATCGCTTCCAGAAAGAGACTCGATGGTTTTCAAATTGCCTCCGATTAATTGTCCTTCTGCAGCTCCCATTTTATTATTAGTATTTGGCACGGCATGATATTTCATTTTTTCTCCAATCAAAGCTTGCTTGATGGAAATGATCGAATCAATCTGTGTTTGTTCGGCTTTGCTCCAATCATCAGGAAAGCTGTTGCACATTTTTGAATGAATGGAAGCAATATTAAAATTTCTATGAAGATGGGAATGGATAACAGTGATGTCGCTGAAACCGATGATCCATTTTGGTCTCACTACAAATTTTGTAAAATCAAGTTTGTCAATAATTCGGATTGCCCCATAACCGCC
>CAIYPC010000397.1 GCA_903927975.1 uncultured Bacteroidota bacterium
ATTGCCGGTGTCATGGGGAAGCTTTACGGCAACAGTGCAAGAAAATAAATCAGTTTCTATTTCCTGGGAAGTATCACAACAGATCGATAATAAAGGTTATTATATCGAACATAGCGTTGATGGCGCAAACTGGGACAAGCTTAGCTTTATTGCTGGCGATGGTAACACTAATAGTGCAGCTCAATATTCTTACACAGATAATAATCCTGTTAGCGGCAAAAATTATTACCGTATTTGCCAGGTGGATGTGGATGGTGCAACAAATTATTCTGAAGTGAAAGCAGTGACTATAGGAAAAACGAATAGCAGTTTATCGGTTTGGCCAAACCCTGCAAAAGATGTGATTAGAATTCAGAATAATAATGAAGTAGTAAGCATTGCGAGAATCTATAATCAATCAGGAGCACTGGTTAGCGAGAATAGATTGCAGTCAGGCATCAACACTATTAGCGTTAGCTCGCTTTCTTTCGGAGCATATATCATCTCTGTTAGAAGTGCAAACGGAGAAACTTCTAATCAAAAATTCATCAAAGAATAATAAAATACCCGACTCTTAATTTTTGCCAGTTTTAATTTTTCTGCTGACCTTATTGGTCAGCAGTTTTTATTTATAGACCTCAGTATTTTTTCAAAAAATCTAAAAAAGAAAGAACATAAATGAGATTTCTCTTGAATCTTTTTCATTAGGTTTGTTAAGGCAGCGGATTAAAGCCATTGATGGTCTAACACTTAGATCTACAACCAAAACATATTTATTAATTAAGAGGCTTTACCATTTACTAATTAAGGAAGCTCTCATATCTTAAATAACACTGTTTATGAACCAAAATTTTTGTCTAAAAAAGCGCAGCACTTTATTAAAAGCTGCTTTTCTGCAAACATTTTTTGTCTTATTATTCGGCAGTTTCGCTATTGCACAAGCACCCACGACAAATATTATTAAGGGCAAGGTTACGGATGCACAGACAAATAACGTGCTGGCAGGTGTTAGCGTCGGTGTCAAAGGCACATCAAAAGGAGTGTTCACTGATGCAAATGGAAATTTTTCCGTTTCCGCAGATCCTTCATCCACGCTGATTTTTTCTTTTATCGGATATCAAGCCAGAGAAGTTTTAATAGGCACTCAAAAAGTAGTCAATATTTTGTTGCAGCCTTCAACATCGCAATTAAAAGATGTGGTTGTTACCGCATTGGGTATTACGAGGGAAAGGCGCTCTGTTGGTTATTCAGTATCTGAGGTAAAGGGATCCACACTTACCGAAGCACGCGAAAATAGCTTTGTGAACGGACTTGAAGGAAAGGTGGCAGGCGTTAACGTGAGCGGCGTAGCCACGGGGCCAAATGGCGCAACAAATGTAGTGATACGTGGCATTACCTCGATGACAGGCAGCAATCAACCGCTGTATGTGATAAATGGCATTCCCCTTGTCAATAATAATTATGCTACAACGGATGTAAACAGTGGCTATGGCGGCAAAGACGGAGGGGATGGTATCGGAGATATTAACCCTGATGATATTGATAATATTTCTATTTTAAAAGGAGCTGCCGCAACTGCATTATATGGTTATCGCGGTGCAAATGGCGTTATTTTAATCACTACCAAAAAAGGCCGTGGCTCAGACGGGCTTGGGGTTGAGGTAAACTCAAATTATGTTTTGCAAGATGTTATCGATAACACTGATTTTCAAACTCAATATGGGCAAGGATATAACGGCGCAAAACCTATTAATGGTGCAGATGCGCTCGGATCGATGGAATCCAGTTGGGGAGCAAAACTTGACGGGTCACTTACTCCTCAGTTTGATGGCATTTCCAGACCTTACTCTGAAGCAGCCAAAGGCAATATGGCACGTTTTTACAAACAAGGCGGTGCTGCTACGAATACAGTATCTTTCAGCAAAGGTTTTGGTGACAACGGGGCTACAAGATTTTCGATAAGCAATTTGAGCAACAATAGCTATGTTCCCAACGCTGGGCTTCAGCGTTTCACTTTCACACAAACCACAAACCTGAAATTGGACAAGCATTTATCGCTTGACCTTTCCTCGCAATATCTTTCAGAATATACCAAGAATGCACCCAATGTTGCTGATGCAATAGGAAATTTAAATTGGGGGCCTATGTTTGTGCCACCCAATATTAACATCACTACTTTGGGCGGACCTAACCATGATGGCACCATGGCAAATGGCTATGAGCTAAACCCGTTTGCTGATGTATATACTACCAACCCTTATTTTGCTGCGTATAAATTTCAGGGCGCCATTCACCGCAACCGTTTTATAGGTTCCGCAGTTTTGAAATATACTTTTGATAACGGTTTTTATATTGGCGCACAGCTCGCCGATGATTATACTAATGATCGCAATACCAATATAACTCCAACTGGTACAGGATATGAAACCGGCGGGGATATGCAGGAACAAAATGTGAAACAAACTGAATTGAATATTGACGTGACCACTGGAAAGAGATTTAAGCTCTCCAAAGATTTTACGTTAAATGTATTGCTCGGAACAAACTACAGAAAATCGGTACAGGAATATGTTAGTGGCG
>CAIYPC010000398.1 GCA_903927975.1 uncultured Bacteroidota bacterium
CTTACAGAATATACTTTATCAAATTTTCCTTTTGCGCCAAATTTTATTGTTTTTTCTTCAGGTAAATATTTCCAGTTCCCAACTATGGGATCTTTGCTTACATTAGTATAAAATAAGAAAGTAAAATCATTTTTGAATACATAATATTGAGGCTTATTATCTGTTCCATACTCGATTTTTTTATCGCCTAAAATCAAACCATATTCTATCCACTTCCTACAAAGAAGTGATTTGAGCTTATCAATTGGCATATCTACTTCTTGGGCTTTAGTAAAATTTGAGAATACAATGCAAATGACAAGAGCATATATTTTTTTCATAGTATTACTGTTTAAGATTTTTTTGTCGTTGTTGGTCGCCTGACAACAACGACAAATTTGAAGCTGATATATTACTCATAAAAGCAATTTTCAAAATCACAATATTGTTGGTCAGGCGACCAACAAAGCAAGATAATCGATTTATGCTTGCAACTTATCACTTACCACTATGTATTTCCTCGAAACTCCTCGACTCATTTTGCGTGATTGGAAAGATTCTGATTCAAGGATATTTATTGAAATGAATCACGATAAAAACGTGATGGAGTTTTTCCCTTCTTTATTAACTGAAGAAGAAACATTTGCAATGATTGAAAGAATAAAAAAATTCATTGCTGAAAATAATTTTGGTCTTTGGGCTGCTGAAAGAAAAGACACAAAAGAATTCATCGGGTTTGTTGGTCTTTCAATTCCACGTTTTCAAGCTGATTTTACTCCTTGTGTTGAAATTGGCTGGCGATTAGCGCATAAGCATTGGGGTTATGGCTTTGCAACAGAAGCTGCTAATGCTTGTCTTGATTATGGTTTTAATATTCTCAAGTTAAATGAAATTGTTTCTTTCACTTCTGTGCTCAATATAAAATCAATGAACGTGATGAAAAAAATCGGTATGCATTATGTAAAAGATTTTGAACATCCGAATATAGAAGATGAGGATAGATTGAAGAGGCATGTGTTGTATAGGAAAAGAAAGCTTTGAGTTTTTAGCTATGAGCTGCGAGACAGATTTGAATAAAGAAATTATAAACCTGCCGCTTATAAACCCACAGCTCAATAAAATTCCAACCGTACAAGAGTGCGACGCAAGAATGCCAAATAGAAATCCAATGCTGGTCTCCAAAAAAAACTAACCTAAATAAAAACCAACTTACTATTAATAACAACTGGAAACTACAAACTCGAAACTGGAAACAAACTCACACTAACGGCAACACATATCCATTATGATGTTCCTTCATTAAATATTGTTGATTGATTTTTTCGTCGGTAAATTTTGCGGCGTCCTTGTCCCAATTTAATTTTTGTCCGCTGCGGAAAGCGATATTACCCATTTGCGCAACCGTTGCAACATGCGCACCAGCTTCAATCGGGCAATTCAAATTTTCTGTTTTGCGCGAACGAACGCCTTCAATAAAATTCGCCCAATGATTATTAACCCCATTGTCAACAGATTTTGCCAATGGCTTGCTCACTTTGTTTTTGCTCTGGCGCTCTTCGATCACTTCCCAACCGCCGCGATTTAAAATGAGCGTGGCGTTATTGCCGATATAAGCAATACCGTGATCGCGGTTGTATGATCCATTATCAATTCCCATTGCATGATCCCATACCAAATTAAAGGTATCAAACTCATAAAGCGTCGTCAATGTATCGGGCGTTTCTTCATACAAATCAGGATAAGCAAATTTTCCACCTAGCGCACTGATCGATTTCGGCACATCAGCTTTCATGCCGAGTAATCCATAATCCAATAGATGAACGCCCCAATCGGTCATCAATCCACCTGCATAATCCCAAAACCAACGGAAATTAAAATGAAACCTACTTGCGTTGAAAGCTCTTGTGGGCGCGGGTCCCAGCCATGCAGCATAATCGACACCAGCAGGCGGCGCAGCATCAGGCACGACAGCCGCGGGCTTCATCCATCCCTGATAGCACCACACTTTTACGGTGCGAATATTTCCTAACTGTCCCGTATATACGTAATCAACGGCGTCTTTAAAATGCTGCTGGCTGCGTTGCCATTGACCGCCCTGCACAACACGATTGTATTTATTTTTTGCAGCAATCATCGCACGGCATTCGCCAATAGAATTGCCCACAGGCTTTTCAACATAAACATCTTTGCCAGCCTGACAAGCTGCAATCATAATCAATGCATGCCAATGATCAGGAGTTCCGATAATCACGGCATCAATATCTTTTTGCTCGAGCAGCTTTCGATAATCGGAATATAATTTCACGCCAGAAACATCTTTCTGTAGTTTCTTTAAATCTTCGAATCGTGCATTGAGCACATTTTGATCAACATCGCAGAGCGCGACAATATTTACGCCTGGAACGGACAACGCACCTTTCACATCAGCAAATCCCATTCCATTGATGCCAATTGCGCCAATGTTCACTTTATCAGAGACGGAAACAGGTTTGCTTGCGCCAAAAAATGCTTTTTTAGCAAATGCAGAAAGCAATAAGCTGCCGCCAACAACTCCAGATGTTTGCTGTAAAAATTTTCTACGGTTGCCCATATACGTTATTTTAAAAACTATTAAAGAAACTGAAAACCTGAAAGGAATTTGTCGCTTATGGATTATGCCAATATATTATTCTTAATGTATTTGAAACTTTTTGTGATGCTTTCGTAGCGATCCATTTTTATCTGATCCTGCTCCACAAAAAAGTATTCCATTCCAGATTCTTTTCTGTATTTAAATATCTCCTTGAAGTTGATGACGCCAGTGCCAGCTTCAGTAAAATCCTGATCGCCGCTTGTGTCAAATGTCGGAGCGTTTTTGTGTGCCATATCTTTAATATGCCACATCTTTATGCGCTTTGGATTTTCTTTAATTAACTTGATCGGATCCAGACCAGCTCTCGTTACCCAATAAATATCCATTTCAAAACTCACCATTGAAGCATCAGTTTCTTTCACGAAAATATCGAACCCAGTTTGTCCATTGCCCCAATCTTTAAATTCAAAATTGTGATTGTGATAAGCCAGTTTCATGCCCGCACTTTTTGCTTCTTTTGCTGCGACGTTGAGTTTCTCAGCAAGTTTTTTATAATCATCCAAGCTGGTACGCATTGCATCCGTTAAATATGGAATCACAAAAAAATCATGCCCCATTTTTGCTGCATCAGCAACTGTACTTTTCAATTGTTCTGTGTCGCCTTTTATCAGAAATTCATTCATGGTATAATGACCGCTAGGCGTTTTCAGATTATTTTTTTTGATGATGGCAGCAAATTCTTCCGGTGTTTTACCGAAAAATTTTCCTTTGTCATAACCAAATACTTCAACAGATGTAAAACCAATTTCCGCAACTTTTGCAATCACTCCCTCAACATCTTTTTTTATTTCGTCGCGAAGGGTGTAAAGCTGAAGTCCAATCAGGTCGCTGCTTTTGAACCAGCCATTTTTATTTACCATCAATCCTGCAGTAGCCAAAGAAGCTTGTTTAAAAAAAATACGGCGTGAAGACATAGTAATCGTTTTTTTAAGTATGAACTTTAAAATTACAAAAGAAGGATTTATTAATCATAGAGTTTAACATAAGTGAGGTGCCTGAATTATCGTAGCAAGAATAATATTCAACAATCAACGCTCAAGTGTCTGAACCGCGATTTTAATCTGATTCTTCTGATTCAACTGATTCTTTAACCTTGTAATTTTTTATTGAGTGTTGAATGCTTGTATTCACTATTCCCACTTATTACTTATTACTTTCCACTCACCACTGACAACTCACAACTCACCACTCACTACTCACTACTCACTACTTACAATTATCCGCCACCAACACTCCATCAATGATCACTTTACAAACATGCGTGGTATATTCAAAGGGATCGCCATCATACAAAATAATATCAGCATCTTTTCCTTTTTCTAAAGAACCGATTCGCTTATCAAGCCCAAGCAGTTTTGCAGGATTAATAGTAACAGCTTTTAATGCTTCTTGATATGGCATTTCGTTTGCAGCAGCCACTCCTGCTTCATATAAAACCACACGCGTTTTCGGAACATATCCTTCAAATCCACTTTCAATGGAAACAGGAATTCCTGCTTTTGTAAGTATCGCCGCATTTTCCAAAGTCATGTTCGCATTGTCTTCATAAGGTCTCGCCATGGTAGCATGAACAATTACCTCAGCGCCGGAAGTTTTTATTTCATCAATCAAACGATATGCTTCTGCACCTCCTTCAATCACCAGTTTTAAATTAAATTCTTTGGCAAGCCTGATGGCAGAAATAATTTCTGTCGCTTTGTTTGCATAAACCAATGCCTTCAGTTCACCTTTCAATAATTTTCCAAGCATCTCCATACTAAGATCTCGCGAAGGTTGTTTGCTCACATCTTTTGTGGTGTCCATTTTCTTTTGATAGCTCTGCGCTTTCAACAATTCAATTCTTAGCATCGCTATTTCTTTTGATTCAGTTCCTGGCGAAGTGAAATTTCCTTTCACAGAATTTCCCAGCGTCATCGCAAGCATTTCAATAGGCACGAGCATCACTGCATCAATCAATCCTGGTTTTGTTTTTGCGACCATTGTTTGTCCGCTAACTAAAGCACCAATGCCATGACCGGTGTGAATGGTCGTAACTCCATTGATCCGTAAATAACCAACCAATGTATCATCAGGATTATATGCATCGATCGCACGAAGATCTGGTTGAATGGGATTCGATTTTTCAAGTTGATCCTGATCAGTCGGAATGTTCAGATCGCCTGATAATCCAACTTCACTTCTTGCATCCACCAGACCTGGGGTAATCACTTTCGCTTCATACACGGTGTAGCCCGAAGGAATTTTTACCGATTCTGCAGTACCCACTTTTTCAATCTTACCATTTTTTATCAGCACTACTCCGTTGGTAATTGGATCGCCGGCAACAGTATAAACTTTATCTGCCTTCACTGCAATCTGCGCTTGCAGAGAAAACATCATCAACATTAAAATATTTATAAAAAGAATTATTTTTTTCATCTGAAAATTTTTAGATCATTTAAGGGTTATCTATTTCCATCGTTCCATTCGTTATGGCGAACATCATCATCATCTTCTGCGCCTTCTGGTGTATATATTTTATAACCGCCGACTGCAAAAAGTTTATCTGCGGGATCAGAACGATCAAAACGTTTTTTTCCTTCCACCCATGTTTGCTCGACATGTGTGTAAACACTAAAAGGATCTCCTGATAATATCACAAAATCCGCATCCTTTCCTTTTTCAAGTGAGCCGACTTTGCTGCTGAGATCAAGCATTTTAGCACCTGAAATAGTGAGCGCTTCCAAAGCTTTTTCCCTCGACATTCCTTCACGAACAGAAATAGCAGCGCTGCGCATTAAAAATCTTGAATCAGTAATCGGATCATCAGTATGGATTGCAACAAGCACTCCTGCTTTTTCAAGAATGCCGCCAGTTTTTGGAGAGCAATTCATCGCTTCCAACTTTCCGCCGGGCGCATCAATATTAATAATTGAACAAGGAATACCAGCCTTTGCAATTTCATTCACCACTTTCCAACCTTCTGAAACGTGATGGAGCACCACGCGAAAACCAAATTCTTTTTGCAGTCGTAGCACCGTGAGGATATCATTCATTTTATGCGTGTGAAAATGAACAATCCTTTTTCCTTCGAGCACTTCCACCAAAGCTTCCATGCGCAAATCTCTCTCCGGCATTTTTGATGCATTGCCTTTTGCGCTGTCAATTTTCTTTTTGTATTCAAGCGCCTTCATATATAATCCCCTGTCCATCGCAGCAGACTTTGATCTCGTTCCCGGAAAACCGCCCGTGCCACGAAGCGAGTTAGTGCCATTCGCCATTTTCATTCCGCCATACACACCTTTCTCATTGACCTCGAGCAAACCTTCAATAGTGTTTGCATCGCGAAGCTTCACATAAATTGTTTGTCCGCTCATTAAATGACCCGAGCCCGGCATAATATTAACAGTGGTAATTCCACCTGAAAGTGCTTTTTTAAAACTTGTGCTTTCTGGATTAACGGCGTCGAGTACACGTACTTCAGGATTGAGCGCATTTGAATTGTCGCCGCCCTGTGGTCCGCCGATATGCGAATGCGTATCCACAATACCGGGAATAATAACTTTGTTGGTCGCATCAATCACCTGCGCATCGGCAGGAATTGTTGTTGATGCATCGCCAACAGCAATAATTTTTCCGTTCTGAACAATTAAAATTCCTTTTTCGATGGGCTTGCCTGCGACTGTGTAAATCAGTGCGCCTTTGAATGCGATGATTTTATCCTGTGCATGGCTGAACAAAGTTGCAGCTATCATGCAAACAGAAAAAAAACCTGTGAGCAGAAATTTTCTCATGAACTTAATTTTGGTATGATAAAAAAAAATACAAAAAAACTGCTGGTGTTAATAACAGGAAAACAACAAAGAAAATAAAGCAATAAAAATTCTGCTTAAAGATAAGGACTTGCAACATAGTTTTTCTTTCGGGGAAAAAATATTATCTCCTTAATATAACATCATTTTTTTAGTGAGGTCATTTTTGGGGACGAGCTAAGGAATTCTGTTGGACATTCTTGCGTCGCACTCTTGTACTGAAGTAATGCTATTCAGCGGTGGTTCATTAACGGCAATAAAACGGCAGCTTGATTGAACAAGAAAAATTATTTCTTTTGCACACATTGGAACGAATACTCAATAAACTCAGAATTATAGTTTGTAATTTTGATACAATATGAACCATGCAAAGCTGCGCAGAAGCAAAAAACAGTTTCAAATTCTTGATTATAAAACCGAAGATGAAATTGTTGAAATAGTTAAAAATATCGGCGAACGAAAGCTGACAGAATCTTCACATACTTTCGAAAAATTTAGAGGGAAAACAATTTCTGAAGCATCTGATTCTTCTACATTAGATTATACAAAAATCGCCCAATCAAGACCAGCAATTGCACTTATTGATGTAGTGTTAGCCGCAAACAGGGATTATAATAAAGCTGTTTTAAAATACATAAAAAAAATAAGCAAAACAGATTTGAACAATTTCGATCAATTATTAACCCTGATAATTAACAAAGAAGAATTTTTGGATTTTTGGGGTCATAAAGATGAAAAAAAATATAAAACGCTTTTAGATATTCTATCCCAAATTCAAATTCTGAGAAAAAAATTTCCACTAATCAACAATGATTACGA
>CAIYPC010000399.1 GCA_903927975.1 uncultured Bacteroidota bacterium
ATACTTTTGCACGAATTTTAATTGATACCTTATTTAATATGAATTTTCTAAAATTAGCGAGACACAGAATAAAAAATATTTTCGACAGAATTAAAAATGAGAAATTTAAATTAAATCTTCTCCAGGCGATTCCTTTCTGGGTCGCTTCTATTCTTACTGGCCTTGTTGCTGTTTTATATGCAAGACTTTTCTTTTTGGCTGAACGCGGAACCGCATATATATTCGATCACTTTGCGTGGTCACTTTTTTTTATTACCCCAATATGTTTTTTGATAGGGTGGTGGCTGGTGAAAAGATTTGCTCCTTATTCTCGCGGCAGCGGCATTCCTCAAGTGATGGCATCTATTGAATTGGCTAATCCAAAAAATAACGAGAAGATTGGGCGACTGCTGAGCATCCGGATTATTTTCATAAAAATATTGTCAAGTTTGTTCATGGTTTTCGGAGGAGGTGTTGTTGGAAGAGAAGGACCAACAATTCAAATTGCAGGATCTATTTTCAGGAAAATAAATCAATGGCTTCCTGAATGGTGGCCAAAAATTTCTAAGAAAAATATGATAATGACTGGTGCTGCTGCTGGTCTAGCTGCTGCATTCAACACACCACTTGGTGGAATTGTTTTTGCAGTTGAAGAATTAACTAAAACGCATATCAATTATTTTAAGACGGCTATTTTTTCTGCAGTTATCATTTCCGGATTAACAGCGCAAGCCTTTCTCGGACCTTATTTATATCTTGGTTATCCAGCGGTAAATAATTTGTCACCTTATATTTTTTTAGGAGTCGCTAGTGTTGCCATTATCACCGGACTTGCCGGAAGTGGCACCGCAAAAATTATTTTGATACTTCTTAAATGGAAATCATCATTCAAAAAAAACAGAAAGCATATTATTTATCTAATTATAAGCGGACTCATTATCGCATCGTTTGCTTTCTATATAAATAGACTTGTTCTTGGGTCAGGAAAAGAACTGATGGCAAATGCATTGTTCACCTCTTCGAAATATTTGCCATGGTATGCGCCGTTGCTTCGAATATCTGGATCTGTATTATCATTCACAAGTGGTGCCGCAGGGGGGATTTTTGCGCCTTCTTTAAGCGCCGGGGCAAGCGTTGGTTCAGTGTTTGCGGGTTGGATGCATTTATCAGCAACAAACACAAATTTATTAATCCTTGCAGGAATGGTTGGCTTTCTCACTGGTGTTACGAGAACTCCATTTACTTCAGCAATTATTGTTCTTGAAATGACCGACAGGCATAACCTTATATTTTATTTGATGCTCGCAGGAATGATATCAAGCATTGTTGCGGTTATTATTGACAAACATTCTTTTTATGATCATCTCAAATATCAATACATGCATGAGGTGTTGAAAGAAGGAGAGAAGGAAGTCCCAGTTGTTGAAACGCCTGCCGAAATTTCCGTTCCCCCTCAGCGAGGTGAGGAGTAGGGTGAGGGAACCTAAGTTTTTTTTCTCATTTAATTTATTATCCGTCAAGATGCGATAATTTGTTGCATAAATTATTTCATGGCTGCAAAGCGAAGTTTCCCTACTGCACTTACTGTTGTAATGATTGTTATTATTCTTTCGGCAATCGCAACGTGGATAATTCCGCCAGGCAGTTATAACAGGCTTTTATTTGAAAAAGATCATTTCGTTCTTTCTACCCAAGAAAAAAATATTGAATTGCACGCTAAACAAAAAACCTTGGATAGCCTTGGCATCAAAATAGATCTTCACAAATTTCAACACGGCGATATCAGGAAACCAGTTGCAGTTCCCGGTTCTTATCATAGTGAAACAAAAAATCCACAAGGTATTGTCAATATTCTTGAAGCTCCGTTCAAAGGCATTTATGATTCGGTTGATATCATCTTTTTTGTTTTGATGGTTGGCGGCTTTGTGAGTATTTTTTATGATTCTGGTGCGTTGCAAAAAGGCATTGCTTTTATCGCGGCAAAAATGAAAGGGAAAGAAAAAAATCTCATTATCGTTTTTACATCCTTGTTCGCGCTTGGCGGCACAACATTCGGAATGGCAGAAGAAACGCTTGCATTTTATCCATTGGTTGTACCAGTGTTTTTAGCGGCAGGTTATGATTTACTAGTGCCCGTTGCCGTTATATATCTTGGGTCGAATATTGGCACCATGACGGGCGTAACATGCCCTTTTTCTGTGATCCTTGCTTCTGATGTTGCTGGCATTAACTGGAGCATTGGATCAACTGGTCGCATTATTATGTTTTTTATCACCACAGCCATTACTATTATTTATTTATTGCGATATGCAGATAAAGTAAAAAAAGATCCTTCAAAGTCTTTAGTGCTGAAATATGATGGGAATGTTCAGTCTCCTTTTGCTGTTGTAGATGCATCAGAGACTGAAAAGATGAGCAGGAAAGATAAATTGATATTGCTATTATTTGGAGCAACTTTCGGGATGCTCATTTTTGGTGTTGTAAAATTAGAGTGGTGGCTACTTGAAATGACATCTTTGTTTTTTGCATCATCGCTTTTGCTCGCCATCATTATGCGGATGAAAGAAAAAGTTTTTGTTGAGAAACTGATCAAAGGTGCGGAAGGTTTATTATCTGTTGCATTTATTGTTGGCTTTGCAAGAGGCGTGACCATTATTTTAAATGATGGACATATTAGTGATTCAATTTTATTCTATTCAGCCAATCTTGTAAAGGGAATGACAGCAGCTATTTTTATTGTGAGTTTGCTGCTGCTTTATTTGGTACTCACCATTTTCATTTCTTCTACTTCTGGTATGGCTGTGCTCACCATGCCGATTATTGCGCCGCTTGGTTTGCTTGTTGGGATGGGTGTTGAAAATATTGTGACGGTTTATGTGCTTGGCACTGGCATCATGAACGCCATTTCACCAACAGGGTTAACGTTGCCATCCATTTCGATGGTGAACGTGAGTTATAAAACGTGGTTGAAATTTACCACGCCTTTGCTGATTATCCTCACTATTATTTCAGCGATTTTTCTTGTGATCAATGTGATGTTTTTTAAATGATTTGAGTGTTTTATAAAGACAATAATACACTTCGGGGTCTGTCATGCCGACGAAGGAGGCATCTTAGAGATTGAAAAATAACGATTGTCGCGTTTTGAGTAGAACTCTCGGTTTTTATTGAGTATGGCACAACTGCATATCGGCTCTTCAATCTTTCAACATATCAATTTTTCAACTGATTATGCGCTTTGAGAAACGAAAACTTATCCCAATAACCGCGTTGAAAAATAATTTTATCATTTTTTATTTGGAAGAAACCACAACCACGAAGCCCTTTTGGATCTTTCCATTCTAAAATAGCCCAATCGCCATCCTGAAAAATATTTTCAGGGATACAAACCATTTCAGCATTTGCAAATTCAGTAGCAAACATTTTTTTGATTGCATCTTTCCCAACAACAGGATCATTTGCCACTTGATGATTGATAGCATTGTGATCATATAAATCTGAGATCATTTCTACATCAGCTTTATTAAATGCATCAATCCATTTTCCTAAAACTTCTTTTGCTGTCATTTGATTATTCTTTGCGGCGTTGCGCCTTTGCGAGAGGAAAAAATCATTCCACAAAATGCCAGCAAACGCCAGCAATATCAATAATGTTTACTTCAATGCCATAAGGTTGCTTTGTGGGCTTCCCTATGCGAATGCCAAATTTTTCTGGTAATTTTTTTTCGATTACTTCTTTCCAAAATTCTTCTGCATTCTCAATCCTTACGCTCAGCATGAAATTTTCCGCAAATGCCTTTAGATCATATTTCTGCAAAATAAGTTTGCATCCATCTTTTTCAAAACCTGCATAATCTCCGGCGTCCCATTTTATTTCAAATCCCAATTCCTGAAAGAATTGTTTAGAGCCTTCGTAATTGCTGCCCGATGGAACGAATGGTTCAAGTGATAAAAATTTCATGTTGTAATAATTTAAAAATCAATTTTATCAAGTTCTAAATTTACGAAACTATATTTTTATTAATCATCTTTCGGGAGCCCTGTGAAAATCGTCGTGATTGCATTTGGTTTGTGAGATGCACGTCATTGCGAGGAACGAAGCAATCTGATCTCGCAAGCTTGATCAGATTAAAATTTAGAAAGCAGATGGCTTTCCCGTCTTGCGGGACAGGCTGTTCCTCGCCATGACGATCCGATTAGTTGGCAAATCTATCCTGACTGACGGGTGAATTATAACTTTCATTTATCAATTCTTGATTTTTATTAGATGAAATCGTTTCTATTTTTACTATCATAATATGCTTAAAAAACTTTTATATATCGTTGGTGCTTTTTTATTGATTGCAATTTCGGCAATATATTTCTGCAACAAGGGAATTGAAAACGCCGCCAAAGGAAAAATGTATGATGACACCAATGCAATTCCTTATAATAAAATTGCTCTACTTCTCGGTACTGGAAAATATCTCCCGAATGGAGGAATAAATCCTTTCTTTTGTTATCGTATTCAGGCGGCGGCAAATCTTTTCAAGTCAGGAAAAATAAAATACATTATTGTGAGCGGGGATAATAGCCGCAAAGATTATAATGAACCGGAAATGATGCGCGATGATTTGATAAAATCAGGAGTTGACTCTTCGCTGATTTATTTGGATTATGCGGGCTTCCGCACGTTTGATTCGATGGTGCGGTTGAGAGAAGTTTTTGGACAAGATTCTGTGACCATTATTTCACAAAAATTCCATAATGAGAGAGCACTTTATATAGCAAGCAAAGAAGGCATTCATGCAATAGCATTCAATGCAACAGATATCTCTCAAAAATCTGCGCCTGCCACACGCATACGCGAAAAATTTGCAAGAGTGAAAGTGTTTGTTGATTATTTGTTTGGTAAGAAGCCGAAGTTTTTAGGCGAAAAAGTGATGATTCCTTAGTGCTTTTAAAAATCAGGTTGAAAGAATTTTATTAGAGAGATGCACGTCATTGCGAGGCTCTGCGAAGCAATCTG
>CAIYPC010000400.1 GCA_903927975.1 uncultured Bacteroidota bacterium
AAATTGTAGTAAAGGAGGAAATTTGTTGAAAATAAAATGGTTCCAAAAATCACCATTGATTGATAATGGCAATGGCAAAAAACCTTTTGCTAATCCATAAAAGCCTTTAGAAATATTATCCCACGAATACCAAGTCATTAGTTCAGGGTGAAAATAAGTTCGGTCAGATGGAATTTTAATCTGAACAGCTACGCTTGCTATCGACAGTAGAAATAAAAACGAAAAAAGAAAAAATTGCTTATCAAAATTCTTATGTTTTACTCTATGAGCAAACACATACAAGAATATGCCGCATGCTGCAAATGCAAAAAACAAATGCGCATTGCACATTAATATTAACATCAATCCAATCCACCAGATATTCTTTTTTTCATTCTTCAACAATCTGCAACATGCGAAAAGAAACAAAATACCAAGTGCATAATTTCTACTAAGCACATTGTATTCAAACAGAAAAAAATACCCTGAAATAATCAACAGTTTTGTGAGCATATCAAACGGCGCAAATCGCAAGAAAATAAAAACAGTTGCTGTGATGATCAGCAAATGAAAAGTTTGCATCGCAAAAGGCGTTGCCGAAATATAATGCGTGATAAAAAACAAACAATAATTCCACAAACGAACATGACCATCATATTGCATGTTATAATACATACTTGTCAGAGAGTCGCTGTCTCGCCCAATCAAAAAATGTTGCGCTTCATCAAGCCACAGCTCATGATTATAAATGCCAATTGCGCTGACAATAAAAAAAATCAACGTGGCTGGCAACACCATTTTCAAAGGAGAAATATCAAATTGCTTTTTCATTATTAATAATCAACTCAACCAGAAATATTTGTAGTTATAGGCAAATTCAGATAACAAACACACTTCGCGCAAGTACCATCTGTGCTCATGTCCAACGTTTTTCTAAATTCAATTGCCTGCTCACTATTTAAAATTTTGTCAAGAGAGTTTTCGTGAATATTCCCTAATGCTTCATGAAAAAAACATGGTCGCACTGTTCCATCTGCCTCAATAACTGTAGAAACCCAAGGCGCATTACATTTCTTAAATGGAAATGGATTGAGTCCATGCAATGCTGCATAGTAATCGTGTATCTTTTGAATTTTTTGAGGAGATTCAGCGATAAAGCGATCACTAAATTCCTGTTGATAATGATGAATGATGAAATCAATGATTTCCTGAAGCGCTGGCAATTCTTCTTTTTGCAGAGCAATCTCATTTTGTCTGGCACTGTTCCAAAGCACTTCGCGGTTAAATGCATGGCTACTTACATCTGCAGGCAAAAAACTAATTTGATTCACACCCATTTCTTTTGCACTATCAATAATCGAATCCCAGGATTCATAATTTAATTTATGGATTACTGTTCTCGCAGAAATTTTATATTCGGGATTTAATGATCTAATAAATCGAACTCCTTCAGCAATTTTCTTATATGCACCTTTCACATTTCTTATTGAATCATGCAATGTTTTATCTCCGTCGAGTGAAATAATAACATCATCAACCCATCCAACTATTTCTTCTGCATTTTTTTTTAGCGTTAAGCCAGTTGATAGCAATGATATTTTTATATTTTCCTTTCTTAGTATTTCGCAAAGACGAAAAAAATTGGGGTTCAATAAAGCCTCACCGCCTGACATCAACACTTGCTTTGTTCCAAATT
>CAIYPC010000401.1 GCA_903927975.1 uncultured Bacteroidota bacterium
AAGATTATTTCCTCATCCGGAATGGACAAACAGCATAAGCATTTTTGGCTGGACTGGTGTTGATCTCTTTTTTGTTTTAAGCGGATATTTAATTTCATCGCAACTGTTCGCAAAAATTACACAGAACAAAAAAATATCTTTCAGAGAATTTTTTCTGAAAAGATTTTTAAGGATCATTCCTGCATATCTTGTTGTGCTCGTATTATATTTTTTATTTCCTTTTTTTAGAGAAAGAGAAGCACTGGCGCCTCTTTGGAAATACCTGACGTTCACTCAAAACATCGGACTTGATCTTCGCACACAAGGAACTTTTTCTCACGCATGGTCTCTTTGTATTGAAGAACAGTTTTATTTATTGTTGCCACTGATATTGATTGCGCTTGTTTATTTAAAAGCAATTAAGCGAGGTTTTGTGTTGCTGATATTTTTATTTGTGTTAGGCTTTTTTGCAAGATATTTTGCATGGTATATAATTGATTCTTCTTTTGGTGCAAGCGATAATTTTTGGGTTTATTGGCAGGAATGGATTTATTATCCCACATACAGTAGGCTTGATGGTTTGTTAGCGGGTGTTTCCATTGCGGCAATCTTTCAGTTCTTGCCAAAACTAAAAATGAAAATAGAAAAATATGGCAATCTTCTTTTGTTGATTGGGCTGCTTATTTTAATCGGCGCTTATTTTATATTCTTACATCAAGAAACATTGCTCGCATCAGTTTATGGTTTTCCACTGGTGAGCATTGGTTATGGATTAATAGTTGCAGGAGCAATTAGCCCAACAAGTTTTTTATATAAATTCAATTCAAAAATAACAGCGAGACTTGCAACATTATCTTATGCAGTTTATTTGTTGCATAAAATAATAATACACTTAACGCAGGAATATTTTTCGAAACTGCATATTGCAAAAGATAGCAATCTTATGTTTGTCATTTCTATCGCTACATCATTATTGGCTGCATTGCTGCTGAACAAAATAATTGAAAAACCTTTTCTGAAGTTGAGAGAAAAAATATTGGCGAGAAAATAGAAGTGGATAATGTCATATTGAGTTGGTAACAATTTAATAACCTGATACTACCCTAAAGGGGTATTGCCTTAGGCTTACCAATGGCTTACATTTAACCATAAATTTTTTTATGGCTAAGCAAATAAAAAAGAAAAACACTGCAATAGATAATGGCACCAATAAAGTGAGACGTTTATTCGGAGATCCGGTTTCGTATCCAAGGCCCAATCCAAGGTTCATTGCAATTCCTCCTAAATTTGAAATGCCTTCCGGTGATCTTGAAATGCAATTAAAGGATATAGTAGGCGCATCGATTATAAAAAGGATTACCAATGCATCTAAGATTGTTTTTCATACCGTAGGTGACACTGGTCCAATTAATGGTGAGCAATCTATTCATCCTATTGCCGAGCAAATGGAAAACCAGATAACACATGAACCAGTTGAAGGCAACAAACCTTCTTTCTTTTATCATTTGGGAGATGTGGTTTATTTTAATGGATTAGTGAGAGATTACGAACATCAATTTTATGATTCATATAAACATTACCCTTCAAAAATTATTGCGATTGCAGGAAATCATGATTGCGATACAAGTGTGAGAAAAGGTGACACGCCAGATACCGAGGCTTCAATGACTGGTTTTATGGAAAATTTCTGTGATACTAAATCGCGCTATCATCAATTATCGCCATATCGCAAATCAATGAATCAGCCATGGCCTTATTGGAAACTCACTGCTCCATTCGTAACCATTCTTGGTTTGTTTTCAAATGTTGATGGCTCCTTAGATAAAGCGAAAGAAAGCGCTCAATATGATTGGCTGGTTGCTCAGTTAAAAAAAGCGCCCAAAGATGCTTGTTTGATTATCACAATTCATCACCCATGTTTTTCTTTAGATTCTGATCATGGAGGATATCCTGTTATCTTAGAAAAATTGGATGATGCATTTAAAGAAGCAGCCCGTTATCCTGCCATTGTTTTTTCCGGTCATGTTCACGATTACCAACGTTTCACCCGCACGATAAACAATAAAGAAATTCCTTACATTATTGCAGGCAATGGTGGTTATGCAAATGATGCAAAGGCGATTCATAAACTACAGAAAGATCCTAACACAAGCACTGGGAGTATTCCATTTGGGTTTCAAACCACAAGAGCAGATTTAGTGCTTGCAAAATACAATACAACGGATCCCGGGTTTTTAAAGATCACAGTTGACAAGCAATATCTGATAGGGGAATACTTCACAAATAATTTTGAAGGGACAGCACCTTCGATAAATCCATTCGAGCAATTTAAATTAGATTGGACAAAAGGCAAACTGACGAGTTAGGATAGAAAAGATAAAACAAAACTCCTTTGTGTCTTGCACGAAAGGCTTTCAACCTGCCTCAAAAAGTTTTTTAAAATATAATTTTTGTCCATCGAAAATGAAGACCCATTCCCAAGTATGCTCTGCGCATACTATACTTTCGTTAGGATGCTTTTCAATATAGTCTTCGTCGGAGTTGGTTGCATAAAGTAAAGTAATCTCATCTCCTTCAATACTTACTTCGTAGGTGTAATAACATCCGCTGTTTTTATAATGCTTTTCACACTTAGCCTTATCTTTTTTCAGTAAGCTATAAGTATTTAAATTTTGAAATAATTTATTGAACTGTTCCATTTGATAATATTGGTAAAATCTACTGAAATATTTTTCAAATGTTTTTTCACCTAGCCGACCGCGATTATCCTGAACTTCTAAATCAGCTTTAGAATCTATACCATATACCTGGATTGCAGAGTCATCTAAAGGAAATTTAAAAAATTTGCTTATCCCTTTTTTCTCTTTTGCTTTAAATGCTATTTTCATTTTTTGCAATTCCTGAAGCAACTTTTTTCTATTGTGTTGAGGTGATGTCTGTTTGTTTTGAATGTATGCTAAATCTTTATTGACAGGTTCGTATGTAGTTCTATTTCCCGATGGAATAAAGGATGAGAAAGCGAAGAAAATTATTATAATCGAAGCAATTCTTTTCATAATCAAGTTTTCAATCTTCTCTAAAAATAACTTTATTCCTAACGAACCGATTACAAAAATCAATACAGCAATAATCATCATCGACACTATTTTCTTTTAATGTCTGGAAGAGTTAAACTTACAGTATCCACTTTGCCATCCCAAACAAGATTTACTTCTTTGTCTAATTTAGCGATGTCAATTATTCTTTGACAAGCTCTTGTGAACTTTGTTGTATCGCCGAGGCAGCCTCCAGCAGTTACAACTTTATATTTTTTCTTAGTATTTGCTTCGAGAGTAAATCCGTATCCGTCAGAAGGAGAATCTTTGCAGTCTATTTTATATGGCATTGACCAAAAGCCTGATGAATTGATTTGTTGGATTAATGAATCATATTGTTGTTTTACCAAAGTGATTTTAGTGACTGCATAATTGAATTTATTTTCATTGCGAACTAAGGTCTTGTCATAGAGTTTATGATAGTAAGCAGGATCAAGCAATTGCGGATATAATTTTATCAGTGAATCAAGGTAATGCTTTACATAAATGCTCTTTCCCGTTGTATCGATAGGAAACCTGTAATTTAAAAGGTTCAAGTGAAATTTTTCGATTGCTAATAAATGAGATGTGTCATTGTCGTATAAATTTTCAGGGCTGCCCTTTTTCACAATTATGAAATCTTCCGTCAAAATAATAATAATGCTTTTCCTAGAAGTTGCTGAATAACTTAATCTAAACGTTTCTCTTTCTTGTGGTTTAATACTAAGGTTAGGCTCATCAAATGCTTGATAAAAAAGATAGGTATAGTAACCACGGAATGCGTCTTTTGGAGATTCTATATTTTTTAATTGATAATAGTAAAAGTTTGAGTCCTTGTCAGTAATATTTTTCGGATAATCAAATCCGCCATCAGAGTATTTAATATTTGAATTGCAGCCAACAAGTAAAACAAAAAGTATAGGTAAATAATATTTCATTGCAGAAATAACGGCAACAAGTTTAGTAATGTGAAATGAGATGCAAGATTTGAAGCATTCCATAAGCTTAATGCTAAATCAACATGAATGCATGTTATCGTTCCTCTCGTAAGAATATTTTAGTTCCTATGGCGGAAACTTATTCGAAAACTAAAAACATTTTTCATTTTCCACCATCAGGATACATCCTGTCAATATCCTCTATGATTTTTTCAGATGTCTTGATGCAATTGCTATATCGTTCTACAATTTGAGCTGTATAAGTCAAATTCGAGCAGAGGTTTTGCCCGATATCATCAGATAAGATGATGGTGAGATTGGTTGTGTTATCAGGCTTTCTTTTTTTTGTTTCTGCTAAATATTTATAGAGACCGTTTTTTCTTTCTGTATAACCATTGGTTGCTGTGATCAGGCTTGGAATATTTTCCTGATATAAATCTAAAATTTCATTTTGAAGCACATTATCTTCAATAAGTCCGATTTTGCCTGATGATTTAAATCCTTCAAATCTTCCATTGTTTGGGATTAAGCCTGTTGTATTAAAAATATAAGTTTCAAATTTTATTATACTGTCTATACTTACTATTTCGCCATATTTTATTTGGGTGATATAATTGAAAGCCACCGAGGTAGTAACATAAAAAGCGGAGTCGCCCTCCATTTCCTTAATGTCACTTTTTAAATCTTCTTTAAGGCCCAGGAGAAATACTTTTACATCCTGCTGTTGATTTCTGTGCTCGCTCCAATTATGAAGCCAGATAGAAATGCTAACAGCAAACACAATAATAAATATTTCAATAATAAATTCTTTTATCTTTTCCAATCGGCTATGTTCTTTACTGTTCCACACTTTGTATATTTTTTTTGTATGCTTAATAATTTCGTCTTCTGCCATTTTTGTTGATTGAGTTTTTAGAATTGAGTGATGGCGAATGCTAAATAAAAATACAAATGTTCGTTTGAAACATTTGTTTTGGGTTACTCAAAAAGGTAATGTAGGTCAAGTTATATGATGAGTGGCATATCCGCCGTTGTTGGTCGCCTGACCAACAACTTGTTTTCCTCAGAGATTCAAATTAATAAATGAAGATTCACTAAAGACTATTGTTGGTCAGGCGACCAACAATGGCGGAAAGATTGAGAGAAAAGATATTAGCAAGAAAATAGAAATCACTTCATTTTATAAACCATCTTGCCTTCAAACATTGTCCACAAAACTTTTGTATCCCTCATCGCTTTCGGATCAACAGTAAGCACATCGCGATCAACCAATATCATGTCCGCATACTTGCCGGGTTCAATGGATCCAATTAATTTTTCCATCATCAACAGTTTTGCCGAGTTGATGGTATATGCATACAGCATATCGATCCTTGGCATGCATTGCGTTGAATCAAGCACACCCAGCAAGCCCAATCTTGTTTCTGCATTGTAGATCGCTTCAAAAGGATTGGCGCTGCTCACGGGCCAATCGCTGGCACCACAGATTATTGCGCCTGCCTGTAGTAAAGAGCGAGAAGGATATTGCCATTTGTATATAGAAGGATCGATATAAGGTTTTATAATATCAACCGTAGTGACATCACCGGTGGCCCATAACAATTGCAACGATGCAGGAACATTCAGCGATTTGAAACGATCAAAATCTGAAGGTTGTGCAAACTGTATATGTGTAATGCTGTGCGGGATAATGCTGTTGCCATTTGCTTTTCTCGCAGCAGCAATACCGTTCAGTGTTTCTGTCACTGCAAGATCTCCGATAGCGTGTGTATGCACTAATAAATTTGCTTTATCAGCAGCGGTCACAAATGCCGCAAAGTTTTTTGGATCATACATCAGCACGCCAGATGATGGCTTATTCAAATAAGGTTTTGAAAGCGCAGCAGTTTGCGTGGGATGTTCTACCACACCATCTGCGAAAATTTTAAAACCGATCACGCTTAGATTTTTTGTGCTGTTATATTGTTGTTGCAATGCCTTGAGTGTATCGATCTGCGGCAAAGGCTCCGCATTTGCATTGGCAACAACAACAGCTCTTATATGTGCAGTAAGTTTATTATTATCAGCAAGCAATTTATACGCGGCAAGTTTCTTGTTATCTGTTTTTGAAGAAATATTTCCAGCCGCCGGATCAAGCCACGCAGTGATGCCAAGCGCCATGTTGTACTCCATTGCTTTTTCTCCCGCCGATAACCAATTAATTTTAACTGATGGCAACACAGGGTTTATTTTATCAAAACCACTGTCCGCAAAAAAACCATTTGGCTCGAAGGATTGATCGTATCCAAAATATTTTTTTCTTTCATCGCTGAGTGATTGAATAAAATTTTTATTCAATCCGGCTTTGTCAAGAATCGTTTTATTTGCCCATGCCGTGTGCCCATCAGAGCCATGAAGCAATACAGGCATATTTGCATATTTGCCTTTATTGAACAATTTCTCCAACTGATCCAAGTGCGCCCATGTGCTAATGTTGATTCCCTCAATGATCACGTAACCATCCACAATGCCTTTGCCAGATTGAACAGCATCATCAACAAAATGCACGAGTGAATCACCGAGCAGCAATACATCAAATGTGTTTGCATGCGTAAGCCCATCGCCACCATCGATAGCGTGTTCATGACTATCTATAAAGCCGGGCAATAAAAATTTACCACCCAAATCAATCTGCAATGCTTTTGCACTCACTGTTTTTTTTACTTCTGCATAATTACCCACTGCAACAATCTTATCATCTAAAACGGCAACC
>CAIYPC010000402.1 GCA_903927975.1 uncultured Bacteroidota bacterium
AAAAACAAAAAAAGGGAAAACCAATAAAAAAGAAATCAGAAGAACTTTCATTTTTATAGTTTTGAAAGAACCTGTTTAATATTTCAATATCATTAAAGCACACAAACATCAACATTCACACAATTCTCCCTTTAATAGCTTTCGCAACTGCTTCCGATTTAGAATGCACTTGCAATTTTTTGTAAATATTTTTGATATGACCGTTTACTGTATCTATGCTGATAAAACAAGTGGCAGCAATCATTTTGTAGCTCATGCCTTCTACTAATGACCGGAGGATTTCTTTTTCTCTTTCGGTGAGGATAATCGTTTCTTTTAAATAGGGAGACGAATTTTTCTTGAACATCTTCAGCACTTTGCTGGCTACACTTGGCGTCATCGGAGCGCCGCCTTCATAAATTTCTTTAATAGCAGAAAGAATAAGCACTGGTGGCGTATTCTTTAAAATATATCCTTCTGCGCCATTGCAAATGGATTCGAAAATTTTTTCCGTGTCTTCAAAAATTGTTTCCATTAAAATCTTTATCTCGGGAAAATTTTCTTTCAAAATTTTTATTGCTTCAATTCCTGAAAGCCCTGGCATTTCAATATCCATCAGTATCACATCAGGCCTTGATTCCTTAATATCATGCGTTAGCCTGTCGCAATTTGCAAATGCACCAACGCAGCAGAATCCGGCGCTACCTTCAATAAGCTGAAATAATCCTTCGCGTAGATTGCGGTTGTCTTCAAATATGGCAACTTTAATGCTCATGATTTTAGAGTTAATTCTATTCGCGTTCCTTCTTTAATAACCGATTCAATTTGAAGCAGCGCTTTGATCTCCGCCGCTCTTCGTTTCATGCTGTTCAATCCATTGCCGGTTGATTCTTGTTTTGTATCAAATCCATTTCCATTATCACTAATAGTTAATTTTATCAATGAACCCTCACGTAATAATTGAATAGAAAATTTTGAAGCATCGGCATATTTTATCAGGTTGTTGATCGCTTCTTTGAAAATAAGAAATAAGTTTCTTCGGTTTTCCATTGAGAGTTTTATATTGTTCAGGCTTTCATCTGCTTTAAAAATAAATTCAATATTTTTCGCACGCAATAAATTAAAAGCAAGCGAGCGCATCCTCAGAATAATATTTTCAAAAGAATCATTTTCAGGATTGATTGTCCACACAATATCACTCATTGAATCAATTATTTTTCGTGATGCTTCGCCAATCATTTCCAACGCATGCGCATGTTTTGATTGATCTTGTTTTGCAACTTCGCTGTATACAGAAATACTATTAAGCGTGGAGCCAATATCATCATGCAGATCGCCTGAAATTTTATTGCGAATATTTTGTAAGCGGATCACTTCTTGTAAACGATAACTATAGATTCCATAAGCGACAGCAGCAATGGCTATTATTATCAACAATCTGAACCACCATGTTTGCCAATATGGTGGCGTGATAATGATTTTGAGTGAAACACCTTCTTCATTCCATATTCCATCATTGTTACTTGCTTTTACTTTGAATGTATATTGTGCGGGGTTGATATTTGTGTAATTCGCAAATCTTTTATTCGCATCTGTATAAATCCAGTCTTTATCATATCCTTCAAGTTTATACGCGTATTTATTTTTTTCAGGATGAATGTAACTAAGCGCTGAAAATGTGAAAGAGAAATTATTTTGTTCGTAAGAAAGTTTTATCTCTTTTGTTTCATCTGCAGGAAAATTTAAAACCCTTGTTGAGTCATTTGGCAAAACTGATTTATTAAAGACACTAAAATCGGTGATCACAACGGGAGGGACATACAAGTTGTCTTTAAATTCATTGGGCTTAAAAACAACAAGGCCTGCATTGCTTCCAAAATATAAATTGCCATCATTGTCTTTCACAAATGTATTGCAATAAAATTCATTGCCGGGCAAACCATCCCTCATGTCGTAATTGCGGAATATTGCTTTTCTATTTTCAGAAGATGGCACAGTGAACTTGCAAATGCCACTGTTTGTGCTCAGCCAAAGGTTTCCATGATCATCGGGAAGAATGCCCACTACTGAATTATCAGGCAAGCCATCTTTCATTGTATATGATACAAATTTTTCAGTGTTCCTGTCATACTCATTTAAGCCGCCGCCATTTGTTCCAATCCAAATTTTTCCCGAGTCATTTTCAACATCGTAAAAGCAATTGATTGTGTTATTGCTAATGGAAGCAACATTGGTTTCTTGATGTTTTAAGATTTTTATCGATCCGGTTTTTGTATTAAATAAAATCAATCCTTTTGATCCTCCAATCCATAAAATCTCGTTGCGGTCGCAATAGAGGCTTACGATTATATCTTTGCTGAGATCATTCGTATCGCGATATAATTTTTCAAAACCTGAAAATGTTTTTGTTTTAAGGTCATAACATTTCAATCCGCTATTGGTGCCAATCCATAATCTTTGATTGCCATCTTCTGCAATGCAATTGGACTGATTGTGAAATGTAGTATCCTTATTATTGTTTGTTGAATGAATGGTTGTGTACTTTCCTGATTTGCGGTCAAGTTTATACAGGCCTTCATCAAAGCTCACTACCCATAAATTTCCGTCTGAAGCTTCGAGGGTACCATAAGAAAAATTGGTACCTGTTATTTTATTATTGGGCAAAACGACCTTATAGGATTTAAAAGCACCGGATATGGGATTAAATTCCTGCACACCGGCCCCGAATGTTGTCATAAATATTCTTCCCTCATGATTCTTATTCAAACTTAAAGGGAAATGAGAGGTGAAGTCCTTATCATAATTTTGATACACCCTAAATTTATTATTTGATGGATAATAATTATTTAATCCGCCGCCACTTGTTCCAATCCACATCACACCACTTTTATCTTCAAAAAGATTTATGATTTGATCAGTGCTCAGGGAGTGGGTGTCATTTGCGGCCGCATGGAAATTTTTGAAATTATTCGTTTGCTGTTGATAGATGCTTATTCCGCCATACATTCCTGCCCAAATATTTTGATGACTGTCTTCAACCATCTTATTCACTGCATCCGTTGCTAATGAATTGGGATCGCTGTCTGAATGACGGTAAATTTCAGTTACGCCTGTTGAAGGATTGTAACGGCAAATTCCACTGTTCCATAAACTGATCCAAATATTACCCGAATGATCTTCGAGCATGCAAATAACTTCCTTATTCGATGCAGCGTAATTTTTACCCAGTGGATTAAAAAGATTTAATTTTTTATGAATGGGATCATAAATATTTATTCCAGTATTGGTACCAATCCACAGCAAGCCATTATGATCAAGCATCAAACAACTAATATTTTTACTGCATAAAGTATCGGAGGAAATAATTTCTGTGAGATTAATAAATTTATCTGAGGCATCATCATAGAAACATAAACCTGCATCTGTGCCAATCCAGATTTTCCCCTCCATATCTTTTGTCAAACAACTTACGTTTTCGCTTGGTAACGAAAATTTATTTTTATCATCATGATGATAGCCAATAAAATTCCCAGATCGTATATCATATTTGCTCACACCTGCGGCGCCGACAATCCAAATATTTTCCTTTGCATCTTCACATAAAAGGTGAACCTCATTATCGGGAATGGAATTTTTATTGAACGGGTCAGGATGAAAGCTGGTAAATGAATAACCATCATATTTTATCAGGCCGGTGTAAGTGCCAAACCACAGGTATCCTTTCTTGTCCTGCAAAATGGAGGTAAAAGCATTTTGTGACAAGCCATGGTCTGTGCTAAAATGGTTGAACTCGATTGTTTTTGTTGATGGGGATTGTGCCTGACAAAATGATATCGTCAAAGCGAATACCACAATGCACATCCACATCAGTATTAAAACAGAATGTTTTTTTATGAAGAAGAATATTCGCAAAGAATGAATTTATGGGTTAGCATTTTATATGGCCTTGTAAAGTTACCAAAGTAAATTCCTAGTGCATACCCCATAAACTAGTTGGTAAAAAGATGTTCCGCCGCTATTAATAATATTATTCAACCAGTTTGAGCTATTGCCTGCATTTGTCAATTGGTTGTTCTTTGTGGAGATAATAAATCTCATTGCACTTCGCATAAAACCCAAAACCAAACTAAAATGAAACTTAAAACAACAAAAAAGCTTTTTGCTTTCATCATTACAGTTATGATGTTTTCTGTTTTGACTGAACCTATTAATGCTCAACAAACATGTAGCCCGCAACACCCATGCCCACCAGGATATGCCTGCGTTGATGGTCATTGTAAATTCATATTTTGCAATTGCAGTAGACGTCCTATTCCACCCCAATGTGGTATTAGGTGTGGAATTGCAGCAAATAAAAATGAAACAGGCAAAAATACTTTTTTAGTAAGCGTTTTTTCTGATTCTGTTTCTAAATCCACCACTATTTCATTTTCACTTCAACAATCTGAAAATATTGCCATAAATATTTTCGATATAACAGGGCAGTTGGTAAAAACATTTCCAGATCAGGCTTTTGAAAAAGGAGAACATTCGCTTGAGTGGAATACTGCAGGAATAAATTCAGGCGTGTACACTGTGCAATTACAATCATCCTCGATTTCGCAAATAGAAAAATTAGTGGTGATGAAATAAAAATCAAATAGTGATTAGCTGCTGATACGAAAAAGCAGTTCTGATTAATGTTCAAACCAAACTAAAATGAAAAAGCAAATCACCAAAAAGCTTCCTGCTTTTATTTCCATTTTAATAATTTCTATTTTAATTTTTAATGGCAGTTGCAGCAAAGACACAAAAAGCCTGGATAATGGTAATACAACTACAGGCACTTCAAAGATTATTTATACAGATGTGAAACCTGATTCTGCTATTGGCTCATATAATCTTGACCTCAACAATGATGGTATTACTGATTTTGTATTCAGCATTTCCAATAAACAAATTGTATGCGACCCTAATCCCATGTCTGGAAATAGTCTTTTATTTTTTAATATTTTATCTCTTACCCCTTCAAATGGAAATAATGAAATTATTACTGATGGAACTTCCACCCTTGCGCTGGATTCTTCTTCTGCAATTATTTCTGATTCTCTTTGGACAACTGCTTCTCAAACTTTAATAGATTGGTCGTCACCCGGGACAGGGCGGTGTTCCACTTTCCCTGCCGGTGGTCATTGGCTAAATGTTTCAGATAAATATTTGGGCTTAAAATTTATTAAAAATAATAACACATACTATGGCTGGGCAAGATTGACCTCTTCGTCTAAGTTTGCAACCTCACCTGCCCCCCATCTAGTTATGGTCCAGCTAATCCTTAAAGATTACGCATACAACAGCATTCCCAATCAAACCATTCTTGCAGGGCAAACTAAATAATCATAGCCAATCATTCTATAAATGTTGAAAATAAAAATTATGAAAAAGCGAATTACTAAAAAGCTTCCTGCTTTTATCTCAATCATAACATTTTCTATTTTGATTTTCAATGGCAGTTGCAGCAAAGACACAAAAAGTCCTGATACTGGTAATACAACTACAGGCACTTCAAAGATTGTTTATACAGATGTGAAACCTGATTCGGCGATCCTGTCAACAACCGATTCATTCAACCTTGATCTGAACAATGATGGTATTCCTGATTTTGAATTTCAAAAATCTATATTCATAATGGAATGTGGTCATAATCCAGAGGTGCCACCAACCCATACATTCAGCACTAAGTTATCGGTAACACCGACGAGAGCAAATAATGCGATCATAGCAAGTGTGTCAAATTTCTCACTTGTCTTAGACAGCGCTGCATCAATTAATCCTGATTCACTTTGGGGAATTGGTACCCAAATCTTATTCGAAGTTACAGCCACCAGTTATTGTGGAGTTGTTTCTGAGCACGGCTATTGGTTAAATGTTGCTGATAAATATATAGGATTGAAATTTATTAAGGGTAATAATACTTATTATGGCTGGGCAAGATTATCATCAACATATTCTGCCAGTTCATCCTCAGTTATGATCGGTGACCAGCTGATCCTTAAAGATTACGCATACAACAGCATTCCCAATCAACCCATTCTTGCAGGGCAAACTAAATAATCAAAGCCAATCATTCTGTAAATGTTGAAAATAAAAAAATGAAAAAACAAATCACCAAAAAGCTTTCTGCTTTCATTTCTATCATAGTAACTTCTATTTTAATTTTTAATGGCAGTTGCAGCAAAGACATAAAAAGCCCAGATTCTGGTAATACAATTACAGGTGCTTCAAAGATTGTTTATACAGATGTGAACCCTGATTCGGTAATACTAAAATCAGAGATTGACTCATTCAAGCTCGATTTGAACAACGATGGTATTACTGATTTTGAGTTCGATAGATTTCATATAGTTCTATGCGACGATAATTTTCTGGGAACATGGGCATATGAGAGTAATTTATATATAAAACCAGCAAGCGGAAATAATTCAATCATGACAAGTGGATCGAATTTTCCCCTTGCTTTAGATAGTTCCACTGCAATTGCCAAGGATTCTTTGTGGGCAACTACTTCTCAGGTTTTATTAGATGGAGCAACATATGCAACTGGCCATTGTATAACAACTCTTCCAACCATTCATGGTTATTGGTTAAATGTTTCGGATAAATATATAGGGTTCAAATTCATTAAAGCCAATAACACATACTATGGCTGGGCAAGATTGTCATCTTCATATTCTCGTGCCCCTCTTCCTTATCACAATTTAATCGTTGATGGTCAGCTAATCCTTAAAGATTACGCATACAACAGCATTCCTGATCAACCCATTCTTGCAGGGCAAACAAAATAATTTACAACAATGAAAAAAGTACAATCAAAAATATTTTCTGCTTCAATAATAATTGCTTCAACAGCAACAATCTTTTTTGCTTGCAGAAAAACAAACTCTGTTAGCGGAGGCCAAACTATTGTGAACATGGTCATAGGTTCTGTAGCCGGCCACGTGACAGATCTTAATAATGTGCCAATAGGCAATGCTTCAGTTACTGCGGGCACAGTTACAACGACTACTGATATCAACGGGCAATTCATCATAAAAAATGCGCAGCTAAACCAAAATGCCGGTTTTGTAAAAATTACGATGCCTGGTTATTTTGATGGCTCAAGAACTTTTTTGGTGAACAACAATGCAGTTAATAATGTAAAGATCCAAATGATACCAAAAATTGTTTCAGGAAGTTTTACGACAGCATCAGGTGGTGCTATAAATGTATCGGGCGGAGGGTCAGTAAATTTTAGTGCAGGTAATGTTTTGTCTCAATCTAACGGTGCGGCATATACGGGAAATGTTTCTGTCCCCACTTTTTATTTAAATCCCACAGATGCAAACTTTAATGAATTCATGCCCGGTGATCTGCGCGGCATCAATACCAGCAATCAACAAAGTATTTTGAAAGTGTTCGGAATGGCATCAATAGAAATGGATGATGCAAGCGGAGAAAAATTACAATTAGCTACAGGAAAAACAGCCACTATTACTTTGCCAATTCCTTCATCGATGCAAGCCAACGCGCCTGCAACTATACCGCTTTGGTATTTTGATGAAACAAAAGGTTTATGGAAACAGGAAGGGGCCGCAACAAAACAGAAAAATAATTATGTTGGCACCGTTGCCCACTTTTCATTTTGGGCAGCCGGGCAATTGGGGCAGAGCATAAAGTTTAGCGCCACCTTTACAATCGATACCAGTGGCATTGCATTTGCAAATAAACTGGTTACAATATCCAGACCCGATTCGACAACAACAAATGGTTATACTGATAGTACGGGCACTGTAAGCGGTTTGGTGCCAACCAACGAAATGCTCACCATGAAAGTGTTTAATGACTGTGGTGAAAATGTTTACTCGCAAAATATCGGCCCATTTATCGCAGACACTGCTTTCGCTAGTATCAGCGTTGAAAATGGCAGTTGCTATTCTCTTGATACAAGCCAGTATGTTAATCTCTCCTTTAATGGCAATAATTATTTTTGGCCGTCATTCCATATTAGCGAAAATTTTGAGGCAGGCTCTTATACAGTTATAATTGGTGGAAGCCCGCAAAACCTTTCCGATAGTTCCACCTACTTTGAAGGGCTAATATTTACTGGCAATACTTCTCCGGGTACTTATCCAATTAGCCTTTATGCTATTGTAAATGGTACTGCAACTTATCAAGCTGGTGGTCAGTCCTATGATTCAACCTATTCTTATCCAACAACCATTGTTACAAAATATGATGCCATAGGAGGTTATATTGAAGGGACTATTTCTGGCTGGATTAAAATCTTTCCTTCCACCGCAACTGCAGATTCATTTTCAGTATCTGGGAATTATAGAGTAAAAAGAACTCAATGATAATATTGAATTTAATACCTGCAATTTAATTTTTTGTGCAGATAACGCGAACGTGTACCTGAAAATTAATAATGCAGAATTGGTATAAAAAATAATGCTGATAAAATTATGAAAGCAATCATTACTTTAACATTAGCGCTATTTGTATTCGCAAATTCAAAAGCACAGGTCGTTTATACTGATGTAAATCCTGATCAGGTTTTTAGTGATAGCGGAGCCGTTTATCATCTTGATCTGAACAATGATGGTATCAATGATTTCGATATCACCTATTTCAAGCATGTTGTTACTTTTGGGGCACCTTGTTTTGGTTCTCAAACAAATTATGATATCGGTATTCTGCCTCTTCAAAGCAATGCTGTTTTAGCTGATGTAAATTCCCGATCGATTGAACTCTACATAAACGATGTTGTGAGCCAGGGTTCTTCATATTGGGCTGATACATCTGGTCAAACATTAAGATCTCTATCATGGAGATGTGTGCAGCCATCGAGGGGCGGCGGAATTAGCAATTATCATTTGGCTGCCTCTGCAATTGGTAATTGGAGCGATACTTCCGACAGATATTTAGGTTTGAAATTAATAAATGGAACTAATGCCTACTATGGCTGGGCAAGATTATCAGTCTCTTCTGCGGGCTTTATTATAAAAGATTATGCCTACAATGCCACGTCCAACGATTCGATATATGCCGGACAAACAACAGATGTTTTTGCAGCGATATCGTCAATTACCGCTCCACCTTATTGTGCAGGCAGCAACATAAGCATATCTTATTTAAAGAAAGGTGATGGATCTTTCGGAGCCAGTAATATTTTTACAGCGCAGTTGTCTGACTCGAATGGAAGTTTTGCAAATCCAGTAATCATTGGTAGCAAGCAAAGCACAATAGGAGGCAACATCAACGCAACAATCCCATTAACTACACTCAATGGTTCAAAGTATAGGCTTCGCGTTATTTCATCAAGCCCTTCTTCTGTTATTCCATCTGATAATGGTTCAAATATTATTATTCAGCATAGCACCGCCAATTCAGTTATAACTGCTAGCGGGCCTACAACTTTCTGCTCGGGAAATCTTGTAACACTTTCTGCGCCTAACATAGCCGGATATTCATATCAATGGGCGTTGAACGGAGCATCAATGCAGGATGCGACAAACTTTTATGTAACATCTTATGGAGATACCACCGAAAATGATAATTATCAATGCCTCGTCACCAATGCATGCGGCATCGATACTTCTAATTCTATTATCGTAATTGCAAAGTCATCGCCGGCTCCTGGATATATTTCGGCATCAGGGCCAACCACTTTTTGTAAGGGAGGGAATGTAACACTTAGCGTTGGAGTGGCCGCAGGGTTGACTTACCAATGGTATCATTACGATTCAGGATTGGATAGCATTCCGGGAGCAACGAGTGCTTCTTATATTGTTGACTCAAACGGCAACTATTATATTAAAGAGATAAATCAATATGGATGTTCTGCTTTTGCGAACAGTACTATTTCTGTGATTGTGGCAGAAATACCCGCGGTCAGTATTCAGGCTTTCGGAGACTCGGTTTGGAAAACTATCAACGATACTACAATTTGCACGAGTGACAGTCTACAGATATTCGCGAACGTTAATAATATCAATTCTAATATTCAGTATCAATACGAGTGGAGTGTTAATGGAACAGATATTCCTGATGCAATCCCTAATTATTTTTTTGCGAGAACTTCGGGCACTTACCAAGTAAAAGTTACCAATATATGTGGCAGCACTTTGTCACAAGAAGTGATAGTGACAACAAAAAACTGTAACGCGGTTTTCAGAAATACAAAATTCATCAATGAATCGCTACTTAGCAGGTTAACCAATTTGAAAGTTGCGCCCAATCCATTTTCAAGCAGCACTACCATTTCATTTTCATTGTTGCATGCGCAAAAAGTCGCTCTACAAATATTTAGTGTGAATGGAACATTGATAAGATCTCTTGCAGATTTTCTGATGCCGGCAGGTCTTAATGAGTTTGTGTGGGATGGAAAGGATGATAAAGGAAACGCAGTGAGCGCAGGGATTTATTTTGTGAAAATGACTGCAGGTTTTTATTCGCAAACGCGAAAGATAATGCTGATAAAATAATTTGAAATTTTAAGCAGAAAGACAGCAATCAAAAACCATTATATTAAAATGATGGTCGTAATCATTCGAAGCCCTTTTTTAAGGGCTTCTTTCTTTTTAATATTAGGTCTATATTTTTTGAAGAAGATTTTATAAACTAAAATGTTTCCTTATTTAATAATCGCTTTCCCGAATTCGCATCATGTGATGGAAGATAAACGGTGGGATATTCTGAAATATATCGCTTGATGGTATTATAAGTTTCCTGCGACTTTTTATAATCAATATTCGCGCCTGCAAAAGCATTGTTAAGCAATTATTCAAAACTGATAACTAAGATAATTCAATTGCTTTCTGGAAATGAATTGTTGACCATTTTAGCACCAATATGTTTTGATTGTTATCTTTCTGTCAACGATTTCAACAATCTCCAAATATTCATACGTTCGTATATTTAATGTTCCAATTATTTTAAAAAGACATTCAGATGGCACAAGTAAAATGGTTCGACAGAAAATTCGATTCCGAATCTTCACAAAATATTTTCCCATCTATTATTGAACGATTGATGGGAACACCTGCAAGACTTGAAGAAAAGCTCAACACATTGTCGCCAGATATTTTAATAAAAAGAACTGATAACACATGGACGATAAAAGAAAATGCAGGTCATTTAACAGATCTTGAACCGTTGTGGCAAGGAAGACTTGAAGATATTCTTAATGGAGAAATTGAATTGCGCCCAACCGATCTTCAAAACAATAAAACAACTTTCGCTAATCACAATGAAAAGTCGTTGGACGAACTTTTGCTTTCTTTCCGGCAAATAAGAAAACAAACAATTTTCCTTCTTGAAAAATTGGATGAAGAAACAATTTACAAATCAGCACTTCATCCCAGATTCAAAACGCCGATGCGCACAATGGATCTATTTTTATTTGTTGCAGAACATGATGATCATCATTTAGCAAGAATGACCGAGTTGGTAAGAATTATTTGGAGAGAAAAATAAAAATTAGTCAATTTTCTTACCGATGCTTTTAAGCGTACTCACGATTGAGTATTTTAGGGGTGAAGTCTTTTTTGTAGATTGCATATAACCCAGACAAATCACCTAAACCTCAATAATAAAATATGGCATTTGGATCTCCTCCTAAATACATCGAGAATATATCTCTCGATAATTTAACACAGCAGCAATTTCTTATCGTGGCAATCGAGGCTGCAAAAAAATTAGCGTGGGACATTCGCTACACAAGCGATCATGGATTGATTGCACTCACAAACAAGGGCGCATTTAAATGGAATGCAAAAATCACTATAAAAATAGAAGATGATTTAGCTAATCTTAAAAGCGAATCTGTAGAAGGAGTGATGGATCTTGGCAAGAACAAAAAAACCATTGCTAAGTTTACAGAAGCATTTCAGGAAACAAAAAATGTTTTTACTACTGATGAGCTTGCTCAAAAATATGAGGAACTAAAATCTTCACTTGTTTCGTCCGAACAGGATATCTTGACACAACCGCCGCCAACCACCAAGCAACAGATTGGTAGTATTTTTTCACTCTTTAAACCAAGAGAAGGGTATTATATAACGCCCATTTTAGTAGATATAAATATTATTGTTTTTATACTGATGGTTATTTCAGGCGCAGGTTTTTTGCAACCTGATAATGAAAGCCTGATCAAATGGGGCGCAAATTTCAGACCTGTTACTTTGGATGGACAATGGTGGCGGTTGATCACAAACTTCTTTGTCCATATCGGCGTGATGCATTTGTTATTGAATATGTATGCATTGCTTTTTATAGGATTATTGCTTGAGCCATATTTGGGAAAAGCAAGATTCGCAGCAGCTTATTTTTTAACCGGCATCATCGCGAGTGTCACCAGTTTGTACCTGCATGATCTCACGGTGAGTGCGGGCGCATCGGGTGCCATCTTTGGAATGTATGGTGTGTTTCTTGCGATGCTCACCACCAACTTCATTGAGAAATCGCAGAGAAAGCCACTGTTGATCAGCATCGGAATTTTTGTTGCATATAATTTGATGTATGGAATGAAAGGCGGGATAGATAATGCTGCGCATATAGGCGGATTGGCCAGTGGCCTTATTATAGGCTATTGTTTTTATCCAGGACTGAAAAAGACTGAATCGACAAATCTAAAATATTTGACGATTGCATTGCTTGCCGTTGTGGTGATTGCCGTCTCCGCGTTTGTATATAAAAAAATTCCGAACGACATTGTGAAGTATGAAAAGAAGATGGACTCATTTGCATCCATTGAAGATTCTGCATTATTGTTCTATCGCCTCCCCAAAAAAACTACAAATGAGAAATATCTTTCTGTGCTTTCGGATAGCGGCATTTATTACTGGAACAAAAATATTGTGTTGCTGAATGAAGTGGAGGCGCTTAAAATACCGCCATCGCTTAAGGATCGAGCAAGAATATTAATAAATTATTGTAACGTGCGAATAAATAGTTACAATTTTATTTACAGAGCGATTAGTCAAAATTATAGTAGTTATAAGGACTCGATAGAATACTACAAGAAGCAAGTGAACGCAGAGGTCGATAGCTTAAAAGCAAAGTAGTGATCAAGAATATTGTGTCAACTATATTATCACTTTTCTTTGTTGAATTTCAGTCCGCACTTCTTTAAAGCCTCTTTTTTTATAATTAGAAAGTGCATGAGGGTGATCTAGTTCACATGTATCCAATTGTATCCATTCGGGGTTATAGCTCCAAGCTTGTTGTATTGCCCAGTCTAAAAAATATTTCCCTAATCCTTTTCCGATGAAAGCGGGCATCAAACCAAAATAAACTATCTCAGTAAATTTTTCTTCTTTTTTAAATTCTGCATAACCTGCAACTTCATTGTTCATATACATTGCAATGATGTCGATATTGTCAGCATTGATCAGCCCAGATAATTTTTCATCTTCCATCACCATCCTGTCGAGCCAGAAATGTTTTTCACCAACGCCATAATAAAGAGGACGATAGGTTTCAACGCTTATCGGGTTTGCTAAAAGACTAAATTTTGTTTCTTCTTTTAAAGAAATTTTTTCAGGCTTTTCATGCATTTCAAGAAAAGTGACTTTAACGGGTTTTAGCTGAATACGTGATATGTCGGGAGGGATAAGCATTTTGCAAATTTAATTATTGAGGGAAATTGATTCTTCACTTCTCACGCCAACTCCATTCGCGAAGAAGATTTTGTAGCAAGCTTATTAATAAACTTCCTGCAAGGTTTCTCTATCACATAATAAGTGAGTGAAGAAATCAGTATCAAAAAAATAATATACAAGCAACAATATCTCAGTCCCGGAAAGAATGCGATATTCAATTTGCCGCGACCAAAACCTGTCACGCCAGGTAATCTCAATCCATGGGAGAAAGGGACTTGCAAAAATATCTGCATCAGATAAATGGAATAAGAAATATTGCCGATGTATTGAAGCGCACGGTTGTTGCACACACGATGAACGAAGCCACTGTTAGCAGCAAATGCGGGAACGAGCATCGCAAACAATACCACGCATATTGCATCGTTGCCTGCATAATGTAAAGTGGCGATGAGCAACAGCATAATGAGCATCACAAATAAATCATTTTGTAAAAATTTCTTGACAGAAGGCAATTGATAAGCCGCATACATGATCATGCCTAAAGCAAAGCCAGCAAAGCCACGCAGAAATCCATAATCATAAGTGCTGTTGATATTGTGAGGGACAGGGGCCGCAGGATATAATGGGTTTACCCTTGGCAGCAGATACATAATGCTGTAATAAGATCCAACGATTAAAAGAATCAGCACAATGATGGCAGCCGTTCTTTTTTTATTCATGAAAAGCGCCAGCAAAGGAAATATTAAATAACACCACCATTCGGCACTGATGCTCCACGAAGGGATGTTCCATGTATAAATTTTATTGATATAAAAAGAATGTAGCAGCAAAAAATTATTTGGGATGGAAGAAATGCTTTCGACATTTTTATATTGCAAATCCGCATGCGGCAAAAGCTTCACAAAAAATATCAGGAACAACAAAGAAAAAAAATGCAACGGATAAATGCGTGCAAACCTCGCGACTAAAAATTCTTTGAAAGAAGTTTTTTGTATCGTGATGCTGAAAGTTTTGCTATAAACATGCATCATGATAAAACCACTGAGAATAAAAAACAGATCCACCATCAAATAGCATTTCTCAAAAAACATGGTTTGCTGCGAAGGAACAAAACGACCTGCCGCCATTTCAAAATGGAATATTGCAACAAGCAAAGCAGCAATGCCACGAAGCGGGGTTAGGTTTGGTAAATATTCATTGTTATGAATCATGCAATAATATTATCCGCTAAATATATTTCATTAAATTGATTTGGAGAAGATCTGAATTACCGATGAATAATAAACGTACAATGATTTCTTTTTATCTTCACGCCCTAACATTTTTTACAACAGCATGGAACAATTATTTTGCTACGAGAAATTATCAGCGTTCACGAAAAATATTTTTATTAAAATCGGTTGCTCTGAACAAGATGCGACTACCGCAGCCACTGCATTATTAAGCGCAGATCTTCGCGGCATAGATTCACATGGTGTTGCGAGATTGACAGGCTATGTGCGTTTGTGGGAAGCGCATCGAGCCAACACAAAACCAAATATTAAAATCATTCATGAAACACCATCGACCGCGGTAGTTGATGGTGACGGCGGATTGGGATTGGTGGTTGCGCCTTATGCAATGCAGGTGGCAATTGAAAAAGCAAAGAATGTCGGGACGGGTTGGGTGAGCGTTCAACATTCAAATCATTTTGGCATTGCAGGCTATCATGCGATGAAGGCGTTGGAACATGATATGATCGGAATTGCCATGACAAACGCCAGCGCATTGGTGGCGCCCACATTTTCTATTGAAAGATTATTGGGAACGAATCCTATTTGTGTTGCAGTTCCTGCGGGTGTTGAACCTGCTTTTGTTGCAGATCTTGCAACGACAACAGCCGCGAATGGCAAATTAGAAATATTGCAAAGAAAAAATCTTCATGCGCCTGAAGGATGGATACAAGATAAAGAGGGAAACGTTTCAACAAATCCGCACGAATTAAAATCGGGCGGTGCATTGCTTCCGCTTGGTGGCGATCGTGAACATGGTTCACATAAAGGTTATGCGCTCGGTGCTATTGTAGATATTTTTTCTGCAGTGTTGAGCGGCGCAAATTATGGACCGTGGGTTCCTCCATTTCCTGCTTATGTGCCGATGCCGGAGAACATGCCCGGCAAAGGCATTGGGCATTTTTTTGGTGCGATGAGGATCGATGCATTTCGTCCTGCTGATGATTTTAAAAAACACATGGATCAATGGATACAACGTTTCCGCTCCGCAAAAACAGTAGAAGGGCAAGAGCAGGTTTTGATTCCCGGCGATCCTGAACGCGAGTTTGAAGCAGAAAGAATGCAACGAGGAATTCCATTATTCAAATCCGTAGCAGAAGATCTGAAATATTTGGGCGATCGGTTTGGGGTGGAGTTATAGGTTTGTGGTTTGTTGTTTGTCGTTTGTGGTTCTTCTGGTTTAACATTCGATACAATTTTGATCAGTTTGAATGGGAAATTGATTTTACGATTTACCTGTAGAAACTTATAATGAAATCTCGAAGCAAAGAACAACAAACCATAAACTACAAACCACAAACAGAAACAACAAACTCTTATCTTTGCACTCCCAAAAAAAGATATAAATGAAAATAATGAAATTCGGCGGCACGTCAGTTGGCAAGCCGGAACGCATGCATCAGGTTAGTGAATTGATCACAAAAGAATCAGAGCCAAAAATTGTTGTGCTCAGTGCGTTGAGCGGCACTACCAATTCATTGGTAGAAATTGGCAACTCCATTGCATCTGGCGAAAGAGAACAGGCAAAAAAACAAATTGAAAAGCTGGAAGAACATTATCAGTCTTTCATTAAAGAATTAGTGAAGGAAGAAAAACATTATACAAAGGCAAAAGCAATCGTTGCCGAGCATTTCGAGTTCCTCACCATCATCCTCAAAATTTCTTTCAGCGAAGCACTGAGCAAAGACATACTTGCGCAAGGAGAATTATTATCAACAAAACTCTTTAGCATCTACCTCGAAGAAAGAGGCATTGATCACATGTTGTTGCCAGCATTGGAATTTATGAGCATTGATGCAAATGATGAACCTCAGATTGGTAGCATCAAAGTAAAGTTGAGTCAGATATTAAAAACACATAAGGACAAAACACTTTTTATCACACAAGGTTATATATGCCGCAACGCAAAAGGCGAAGTGGACAATTTAAAAAGGGGCGGCAGCGATTATACGGCATCACTTATTGGCGCAGCTATCAATGCATCTGTTTGTGAAATATGGACTGACATCGATGGCATGCACAACAACGATCCGCGCATGGTGAAAAAAACAGTAGCCATTGAGCAATTAAGTTTTGAAGAAGCAGCGGAGCTTGCTTACTTCGGCGCAAAAATTTTACATCCAGCATCTATATGGCCTGCGCAATTTTATAAAGTGCCTGTGAAATTGCTGAACACGATGCAGCCCGAAGCAAAAGGAACATTGATCATAGAAGAAGCTGGATCGGTTGGCGTGAAAGCGGTCGCAGCAAAAGATGGCATCGTGGCAATCAATATAAAAAGCAGTCGCATGTTGCTGGCTTATGGTTTTTTAAGAAAGATATTTGAAGTGTTCGAGAAATACAGAACATCGATAGATATGATCACCACTTCTGAGGTGGCTGTGTCGGTAACGATAGAAAACACGCCTAATCTAAAAGAAATAATAAAAGAACTAGAACCATTCGGCACAATTGAAGTAGAAGACAATCATACAATCATTTCAGTTGTAGGAAATGAAATTGCAGAAACAAAAGAAGTGCTGAGCAAATTGTTTGCATGTTTGGTAACAGTGCCGGTGCGCATGGTGAGCTATGGAGGAAGCAAGCATAATGTTTCTTTATTAGTTCCATCATCATACAAAACACAAACATTGCAGTTGCTTAACAAAGGTTTGTTTGGGTTGGAGTAAATACATGTTATTTTTACTGATAAATTTTTTTTATGCCGGAAAATAAAACGAAGATTATTATTACAAGAAGTGCAGAATGGATGAACAGGCTTCGTTCTTACAAAGTGTTTATTGATGGCGCGGAAGCCGGTGCTGTAAAAAATAACTCTTCGGAGGAATTTATTGTTGCGTCAGGCGAACATAAAATTCAATGCAAGATGAGCTGGTTTTCCAGCCGTGAGTTTAATGTAAATCTTAAGCAGAATGAAATTGTTTATTTAAGAACAAAAAATGCGCTTCGGTTTTATCTGCCATTGCTTCTAGTGTTTGTGATTGGATTTGTTATAAACTATTATTATAAAGAAAATCCTGTTAACAGGCCTTCATGGGTTTATTGGGTACAAATAATTACTCTTTGGCCATTCGTATTATATGTTATCTATTATTTTACCTTAGGCAGAAAAAAATATTTTTTGCTTGATAAGGATGTAGATAATGTTTTTGCAAAATAGGTTATGAAAAGAAGCATAATCATCATCTTCTTTTCTTTTTTCTTTCATGGGATTTTATTTTCACAAACGCAGAATTTAATTAAGGGAATTGTTACAAGCGCTATTAATGGCTTGCCACTTTCTAATTGTAGTGTGTTTATTAATAGCACTTCAAAAGGCACTATCACAAACACACATGGCGAATTCATTCTTCACAATCTTCCTGAAGGGAAATATGAGCTTATTGTATCAAGCATTGGTTATCAAACTTATTCATTTGAATATGATAGCAAACAATTGCCGCTCGAATTAAAAATTTCTTTAAAACAAAAATCAACTGAACTTTCTGAAGTAACCGTTGAGCCCACGCTAAAAAATGGATGGCGCGATTGGGGCAAAACATTTGTAGAAAATTTTATTGGTACAACAGAGAATGCAAGTTCCTGCAGCATCAAAAATATTAAAGTGCTTCGTTTTTGGTTTTCAAAAAAGAAAAACCGATTAACTGTTAGGGCAGATGAGCCGCTTATTATTGAGAACAAAGCGTTAGGATATATTATCAAATATCAGCTCGAAGATTTTTATATTGACTTCATCACGAACATTACTTTTTATGCAGGCTATCCTTTTTTTCAGGAGATAGATACTTCTTCAAGAAAGATACATCATTGGAAAGAAGAACGAAAGAATGTATTTTTTGGATCCCTCAAGCATTTCATAGAATGCCTTTATGATAATAAAATAGTAGCACAGGGATTTCTGATTGTCAGAACAAAAAAAATACTCGATACAGAGAAACAACGTGTGAAAAATATATATAGCCAACTGATGCCAGCGGCGGATACATTCGCAGTTGTGAACGGTCAGATGGTGCGTATCAACAAAAATGTAGTACTTCCAGCAGATTCGATTGCTTATTATTCCAATGTTTTAAAAAGAGAAGATTATCATGAACAATATTTTTCGCTAACTGCTGATAGCCTTGTTTTTTCTGATTCAAGTGCAGCTAAATTTATTTTTTTTAATGATAGGCTAAAAGTTCTTTATAAAAACTCAGCACAAACGGAATACGCTCAATCAGAAATTTATTTAACAACCCCATCTTCAGTGCAGATTGCAGGAAACGGAATGTATTACCCTGCTAAAGAAATTTTGGTAAGCGGTTACTGGGGAAGGTTTGAAAAAATCGCGAATACACTTCCATTGGATTATTCGCCTGATGAGAAATAAATTTATTCTTTCTGAAGTGCTTATTTTTAATTTTCTTGCATCATCTTCTTTCAAAAAAATTGCCATGAAACAAATATTTTTTTTATCATCTATTTTATTCCTGCTAACTAACGTCAATGCATACTCTCAAGAGGAAAGTGGATGGAAAAATCTTTTCGATGGGAAAACGCTCAACGGTTGGAAAAAGCTTGGTGGCAAAGCAGAGTTTAAAGTAGAAAATGGCGTTATTGTAGGTTCAACCGTTGTGAACTCTGAAGGCAACACATTTCTTTGTACAGAAAAAGAATACAGCGATTTTGTTTTGGAGCTTGATATAAAAGTGGATGATAGCACTTCCAATTCCGGAGTGCAATTCCGGAGCCATTATGATCCTGAGGGATATAGCGGGAAGGGAAAAGTTTATGGATATCAATATGAAATCGATCCTTCAGATCGCAAATGGAGCGGCGGCATTTATGAAGAAGCAAGAAGAGCATGGCTATATCCTGTCACATTAAATCAAAATGCAAAAAGTGCTTTCAAATTAGGGCAATACAATCATTTGAAATTGGAATGCATCGGTCATGAAACAAAAACATGGCTCAATAATATTCCTGTTGCTTATATGGTGGATACCGTAGATGCAAAAGGTTTTTTTGGTTTGCAGATGCATAGTATTGAAAGCGATGAAAAGCTGGCAGGAGAAAAAGTCTATTTCAAAAATATCCGCATCAAAACAACGAACCTGAAACCAGCTCCATTTCCGCCGGGCATTTATGTGGTAAATAATATTACGAATAGGCTTACCCGTTATGAGAAAGAGAGCGGCTGGAAATTATTGTTCGATGGAAAAACTTCAACCGGATGGAAAGGTGCATACAAACCCGGATTTCCTGAGCAGGGTTGGCAAATAAAAAATGGGATATTAACTGTTCTTGCAACTGAAGGAAAAGAGGGTGGGAGTGCTGGTGGAGATATTGTAACACTTAATCAGTATGGTGCTTTTGATCTATCATTTGAGTTTAAGCTCACACCTGGAGCTAATAGTGGTGTGAAATATTTTGTGACATTATCTGAACATAATTCTGGTTCTGCGATTGGTCTCGAATATCAATTGCTCGATGATACATTGCATCCCGATGCAAAACTTGGCAGAGATGGCGATAGAACATTGGCTTCTTTATATGATTTGATAAAAGCAAACAAGCCAGAAAATTTCATCCACCCAATTGGCGAATGGAACACAGGTAGAATTATTGTTTATCCGAATAATCATGTGGAGCATTATTTCAATGGCGTGAAAGTTTTAGAATATGAAAGAGGCTCAAAAGAATTTCGCGATCTGGTTGCTATCAGTAAATACAAAGTTTTGAAAGATTTTGGCGAAGCAAAACAAGGTCATATCCTATTGCAGGATCATGGTAATGAAGTAAGTTTTAGGAGTATCAAGATTCGAGAGCTGAAGTAGGTTGACTGGTTGAAATGTTGATTTGTTTGCAAACTTGCTTATTATCACATTGATGAGTTAAATCAACTTAACATCATAGTTCCCCAATTACCTCCCCATTCCTTCTAAATAGCATACATTTAAGCTCCCAAAAATTAACGGTTATGGCAAAATTGGTTTCAACGGTAACGGCTATCCGTTTTTCCGCCTTTATTTTGTTTTTATTTCTTTTCTTGCAAGTTAGTGCTCAAAAGAAAAAAACTGCAACAGTCTCTTCTTCTGCTTCTGATGAAGTGTTCAGCAAAAAATTATTCTCTGCAATGAAATGGCGATGCATTGGTCCTTATCGTGCAGGCAGAAGCACTGCAATTACGGGAGTTGTCGGTCAGCCATCTGTTTATTATGCAGGACAAACTGGTGGTGGCGTTTGGAAAACAGTGGATGCAGGAAACACTTGGCTTTGCGTTTCCGATTCAAACTTCACTTCATCATCAGTGGGCGCATTGGCAGTTTCAAAATCAAACCCAAATATTGTTTATGCCGGAATGGGCGAGGTGGATATGCGCAATAATATTTCATTCGGTGATGGTGTATATAAATCAAGTGATGCAGGAAAAACATGGAAGCATATTGGTCTTGAACAATCCTATGCGATTGGCACCATTGCAGTTGATCCTTTAAACCCTGATGTTGTTTATGCGGCAGCCTTTGGAAAAATTTTTGGCGCGAACAAAGAGCGTGGATTATATCGATCAAAAGATGGCGGCGTAACATGGCAGCAAGTTTTAAGTTATGATGATAGCACAGGTTGTGTGGATGTAAAAATCGATCCCAATAATCCTTTGATATTATATGCA
>CAIYPC010000403.1 GCA_903927975.1 uncultured Bacteroidota bacterium
ATGCGCTTCAGCAAAATCAGTCGAATGTGCTGGCCCTTTTATTTCTGATAAATCAATATCACGCTCATTCACTTCGCTCACATCATGTATGTCCATGAAGAGTCTTGGTTTTCTTCCATCAAGAACATCATATAAAACTTCCTGTGGCTTTTGCACGCCAACATAATGCCCTTGCGCAATCACAGAATGACGATTTATTTTTGTTGGTCCTTCAATTATCCAATCGCTTGTTTTCTTTTTTTCAAAACGGCATTCATTACAGATCCAATCCTGCACTTCGCCCCATTGATCTTTGCGTGCTGTTACGCGGAACACTTCATCACCGCGATACCACAATGTTGTTTTGCCGCAACATTTAGGGTTGCTGCATTCACGATGTGCATCGACTGGTTTCAAAAACCAAACACGATTTTTGAAACGGAAAGTTTTATCTGTCAATGCACCTACCGGACAAACATCTATCACGTTGCCGATAAATTCATTATCGAGTGCTTTATGGATATACGTTGCAATCTCTGAATGATCACCTCTATCAAGCACACCATGTTCGCGTTTGTCAGTTAGCTGATCAGCAGTAAACACGCAGCGATAGCACAGAATACAACGCGTCATGTGCAACTGAATATAAGGACCGATATCATGTTTCTCAAAAGTCCTGCGCGGAAACTCGTAACGCGTTCCTTCTTTGCCATGCTCGTAACTCAAATCTTGCAAATGACATTCACCAGCCTGATCGCATATCGGGCAATCCAATGGATGGTTAATCAATAAAAACTCAACCACGCCATTTCTTGCATCAATCACTTTTTCGCTGGTGATATTTTTCACAATCATTCCATCCATCACGTTCGTGCGACAGCTTGCGATAAGCTTTGGCATTGGTCGTGGATCAGCCGTTGAGCCAGCAGCTACCTCCACCAAACAAGTGCGGCATTTGCCACCACTGCCTTTCAGTTTGGTGTAATAGCACATTGCCGGTGGCGCAACATCACCGCCAATTCTCCGCGCAGCCTGAAGGATAGAAGTTCCCGGCTCCACTTCGATAGTGATGTTGTCAATTGTTACTTTAAATAATTTAGGTGCGTCAGCCATATTAATTTTTCTTAATCGCCAAATCAGAAAGTCCTAAGAATATTTTTACTTTTTCATTGAGCCTTTGCGCAAACTTTAAACTGTTGCAACCTGCAACGGTTCTGCATAATTTGCCAATCCATAATTCCTGTTCAAACATTCAACAGGATTTTTTACATGCCATTCAAACTCGTCTCTAAAATGCCTGATGGCTGCTGCAACGGGCCATGCGGCTGCATCGCCAAGTGGACAAATCGTGTTGCCTTCAATCTTCCGTTGAATATCCCACAGCAAATCTATATCACTAATTTTCCCTTTTCCGTATTCAATGTTCTTTAAAATTTTTTCCATCCATCCGGTTCCTTCTCTGCATGGCGAACATTGCCCACAACTTTCATGGCGATAAAATCTTGCCAATGTCAATGTATGGCGAACCACGCATTGATCTTCATCCAACACAATAAAACCACCGCTTCCCATCATGGATCCTTTTGCAAACCCGCCATCAGAAAGGCTTTCGTAATTCATCATCCTTGTATCGCCTTTCACGGTTTTCAATAATAAATTCCCGGGGAGAATAGGAACTGAAGATCCGCCCGGAATACAAGCTTTCAATTTTTTTCCATTTGCAATGCCGCCGCAATATTCATCATTGTATATAAATTCTTCAACGGAAATTGTCATGTCAATTTCATAAACACCTGGCTTATTAATATTTCCACATGCAGAAAGCAATTTTGTTCCGGTTGATTTGCCCACGCCAATCTTCGCATATTCTTCTCCGGTAATATTAATAATCGGAACAACTGCTGCTAAAGTTTCTACATTGTTTACAACTGTAGGTCTATCCCACGCGCCTTTTACCGCAGGGAACGGTGGCTTGATGCGGGGGTTGCCTCGCTTGCCTTCGAGAGATTCGATCAATGCTGTTTCTTCACCACAGATATAAGCGCCCGCTCCGCGATGAACATAAATTTCACAATCAAAACCGCTGCCTAAAATATTTTTTCCAAGCCAGCCATTATTTTTTGCTTCTGCAATTGCTTGTTCCAAAATATCAACAATCCACGCATATTCGCCACGGATATATATATACGTAACATTCGATCCGAGTGCATACGATGAAACAATCAAACCTTCAATCAATAAGTGCGGAAGAAATTCCATCAGGTACCTGTCCTTAAAAGTACCGGGCTCACTCTCATCTGCATTGCACACCAAATGACGCGGAACGCCTTCGGGTTTTGCAATAAAACTCCATTTCATGCCTGTAGGAAAACCAGCTCCACCACGACCGCGCAAGCCGCTCTTTTTCACTTCATCCGTTACCTGATCAGGTGTCATCGTCTTGAGCGCTTTTTCCACGCTGCGATAGCCGCCTTCTCTTCTGTACACATCGTACAGACGAATATTTTCTACATGATCTTTTTCTAATAATAATTTTCTACCCACGTTTCAATTTACTATTTACAATGTTAGATGTACGATTTCTTTATTTTCGGTTAGGCATTACTAATGGTTATTTGCCTAATCAAGTTTCTTCATTATTAATTCTACTTCTTCAATCCCGCCATCAGCATTCTCATCGGGTGCAATGTTCTTGAAAAAGGATTTAATACCAAGCCGATTGATTCAAGTGTTGTTGCCCCCAATAATGGCGTATCTCCTTCTTCTCCATAAACAACCGGTGCGGGTCCGCCTTCTCCTTCAAATTCAAAATAAGCGGAGCTGATCCTTCTTCTTACAGTTGTCCCATCAGCTAACGAAAAACTCATTTCCCTATACGGTTCAATACCCAACTGATCCAAAATTTTTCCGGGCACTAAACTATATACCGCGCCACTATCAATCAAGAATTCAACGTCAGCAAATTTTTCCGATTTGCGATGCTCTCTAACTCTTAATATGGCGTTTGTTATTCCCATTTTTTCACTCAACAAAAAACTGTTTTCTTTTTCTGCCCAAGCTTTCCTCTACTCTCAATCTTCTCAACATATGTAATTGCATCAGCAACCTTGCAAGCTGTTCCTTCTGATATCACTGTTACTTCACCCATAGCTTTTGCAATTTCCTTTGCTTTTTTATTAAGCGATTTTACATAACTGCCAACTGCAATCACAAATCCATTCATTGTTTTTTTCACTCTGTCCGGCATTGAATGAATTGTCTTCTTCACATTTTCTAAAAGTGATTCGACTTCTTTCAGATCCAATTCTTCATCTTTTTTCAACGCGAGCAAACAACTGTAAGTGCTCCATCCTGCAGCAGCAACATGTTCTTGTTTTGATTTTATCCATTTCAAAGCAAGTTCATGTCCAAACTTGCTTTCAGATGCAGCCCATGCAACAATATATTCACTCAACATTTGCCATTCGCCTATTTCTGCCCAATGCTGTAATTCTGCTTTGCTCATTTTTTCAGGCTCACTAATCAATCCCGCAAAATACATCGCATCTGCATTTTTGGTATCAAACAATTCCAGCGCTAATGCATGGTCATGTTTTATTTTTTTTTGAATGACTTTCATAGCGCCAATGTTCACACCAAAAAAATCTCCTTTAACACCATGGCTCTTCCAGATTTTTCTGGTTTGCTCGGTGCCGAGTTTTTTCAGTTCGCTCATCACTTCTTTTGAAGTCATCCTTAGATAATTATTTTTTTTCTGTGCAATTCAACATCCAGCTCACTCCAAATTTATCTTGCAACATACCAAACATATCTCCCCAAAATTGCTTTGCAAGCGGCATCGTAACTTTTCCGCCTTCTGCAAGCTTATTAAAAATATCATGCGTCTTTGCTTCGTCTTCTAATCCAATTGATAGCTGAATATTACCATGTACTGAAATCAGCTCTCCTTTCCTTGTATCAGATATCATGATAATATTATCACCTCCGAACAAAACTCTTGCATGCATAATTTTTTGTTTCCAGTCATCATCACTCGGCATCGGACTATCACCATAACGGTTTAGTGCTGTCACTTCTCCATCAAAAGCATTTTTATAAAAATTTACAACTTCTTCAGCATTGCCTGCAAAATGTAAGTAAGGATTTAATTTCATATCGCAAGTTTTAGATTAGTTATTCATCGCAGCATTCTGTCTGCACTCGTTAATAATTGCATCTACCTTTTCTTTTGTGAGATGCTCACGATAAGTTTTTCCCAACTGCATCATCGGCGCATAACCACATGCACCAAGACATTCAACTGTTTTTAAAGTAAACAAACCGTCTGCAGTTGTTTCGCCCACATTAATCTTCAATGTATCTTTTATATAGTCGATGATGTTATCACTTCCACGCAACATACAAGGGCCAGTCTGGCAAACTTCGAACATGTATTTGCCAATTGGTTTCAAATTATACATTGAATAGAAAGTAGCGACTTCGTACACTTCAATCGGCTCAATCTTTAATAGAGAAGCTACATAGTCCATCGTGTCGGCACTAAGCCAATTCCCAAATTCTTCCTGTGCCAAATGCAGCACCGGAAGCAACGCACTTTTTTGTTTGCCTTCGGGATAGTGTGAAATTATCTCGTTAACCTTTTTTAATTTATTTTCTGAAAACTGAAGACTCATAATTTTTAATTACTAATTATTAATCCTTAATTATTTTATGCATCCATCTCGCCGGCAATCAAATTCAAACTGCTCATAACTATAACTGCATCGCTAAGCATGGCTCCTTTTGTCAATTCAGAATATGCTTGATAATAAACAAAACATGGTCTTCTGAAATGGAGCCGGTATGGAGTTCTTCCGCCATCACTGATTAAATAAAACCCAAGTTCGCCATTTCCGCCTTCCACACTTTGGTACACTTCGCCGGGCGGGATTTCAGTTTCGCCCATCACAATTTTGAAGTGCCAAATCAGTGCTTCCATTTTTGTGTACACATCTTTCTTTGAAGGAAGATAATATTCCGGTGCATCGGCATGATATATATCTGCATCAGCGCCTTTGAACTCTTGCACTTTTTTATAGGCATCATTAATAATCCTTAATGACTGCCACATTTCCTGATTGCGTACTAAAAAACGATCATAACAATCGCCTGTTTGTCCGACAGGAATTTCAAATTCAAAATCTTCATAACTGCTGTAAGGAGTATGAACACGAACATCATAGTCAACACCTGCTGCACGCAAGTTGGGGCCAGTGAAGCCATAATTCAATGCACGCTCTGCACTGATAGGACCAGCACCTATTGTGCGCTCCATAAAAATGCGATTGCGCGTGAAAAGGTTTTCAAACTCTTTCAGGACAGCCGGATATTCTTTTAAAAACTTTTCTAATTTTTCAAATGCCGCGTTTGTAAAATTTCTTTCAAAACCACCGATGCGACCCATGTTCGTCGTAAGTCGAGAGCCGCATACCTCCTCATAAATTTCATAAATCAACTCGCGGTATTGCATCACATATAAAAAACCAGTGAATGCACCAGAGTCAACACCAACAACTGAATTGCAGATTAGATGATCTGAAATTCTTGAGAGTTCCATAATAATAACACGCAGATAATCCACACGCTTTGGCGTTTTCACCCCAAGCAATTTTTCGCATGTGAGATGCCAACCCATATTATTAATAGGAGAAGAGCAATAATTTAATCTATCAGTGAGTGTTGTGATTTGATATAAAGGCCTGCGCTCTGCAAGTTTTTCAAATGCGCGATGAATGTATCCTACTGTTTGCTCGGCAGAAACAATCCGCTCTCCATCCATTTCCAAGATATTCTGGAACACACCATGAGTAGCAGGATGAGTTGGCCCAAGGTTCAGTGTGGTAGTTTGTTTTTCCACAGAACCTTCTGGTAGCTTGATATGCTTTTCTTTTGGATGAAGTATTTCTGACACTTTATATTTACGATTTATGATGTGTGATTTTGCAAAACAGTTTCTAGTCTACAGTTCCCAGTTCTTACAAATTCTGTCTTGCTTATCTTTTAAATTTTTAATTTGATATCCAGCATTTGTCCTCTCTTCAGCATCCTTGTGTCGCACCTCTCTTACTGTAACAATTCTATTTAACTTTAGGCTTCGGTTTGGAATCTCTAACTGTTTACTTACAACTTAACACTTGTCACTCAGCGTCCAAACATCGCATCGTCTTTATCAATCCTCGTCTGGTCTTCTAATGGATATTGTTTCAGCATTGGGAAATAATCCATCTCATCCACATTCAATATTCTTTTCAAATTTGGATGGCCGACAAAATTCACTCCATAAAAATCGTAAGTTTCTCTTTCCATCCAATTGGCTGATGAATATAGTTGCGTAGCGGTAAATACATCGGGTGTGTTGATATCCGTGAACACTTTGAAACGAATGCGGATATTATCAACCAAATTATGCAAATGATAAACAACGGCAAGCTCTCGTCCTATTTTATCAGGATAATGAACAGCGGTAAGATCTGTCAAAAATTGAAAGCGCAATTCTTCATCATTGAATAAAAACTGCAGTACTTTCAGGTTCATATCTTTTGGTGATTCAAATGTGAGCATGCCATAAGGCTCTTCAAAATTTGAAACTTGTTCGCCAAATTTTTGTGATAGTCTTTCCTTAATTGTTTCGTTGGTTAATGCCATTGTGAAAATTTCTCAATGTGAAAATTTCTCAATTGCATAATTGAGCCATTTTCAAATTTTCAAATTATTGAATTCCGTAACTTTCTAATAAACCTTTGTATTTTTCGCTGCTTCTTCTTCTCAGGCTTTCCTGTCCTACCAGATCCTGAATTTTTATGAAGCCGTCTAAAATAGCCTCTGGTCTTGGCGGACAGCCTGGCACATAAACATCAACAGGCACAACCTGATCAATTCCCTGCAACACAGAATAAGTATCAAAAATGCCCCCGCTGCATGCACATGCACCAACGGCTATCACCCAACGGGGTTCAGCCATTTGCAGATAAACCTGTTTCACAATCGGTCCCATTTTTTTTGCGATGGTTCCCATCACCATTAAAAGATCGCACTGGCGAGGGGAAAATCCAAGTCGTTCAGCACCAAATCTTGCCAAATCATAATGCGAAGCCATTGTTGCCATAAACTCAATGCCACAGCATGAAGTGGCGAAAGGCAAAGGCCAGATGGAATTTTTTCGCGCAAGCCCGACCACATCGTTCAGTTTGGTGGCAAAAAAACCTTCGCCAGTATAGCCTGCGGGCATATTGGCCATGCCAATGCTATCTTTTGTATCAGCAAGAATGGGATGAATATTAAATTGAACCGGGCGAGACATAATTTTTAATTTGAAAATTTAGCAATTGCGCAATTTGAAAATGCTTTCTATATTTAAACAGCTATTGAAGAAGAATGTTGTTCTATCATTAAGCCATTTTAAAATTTTCACATTTTCTCATTAAATCATCATTCTTCCCAACTCAGCGCACCTTTTTTAATGATATATATAAAACCAACGAGGAAAAATGCAACGAACAAAAGAACTTCTGAAAAGCCATGCCATCCCAATGCTTTAAAATTGATGGCATAAGGATAGAAAAAAATCACTTCCACATCAAACAGCACAAATAAAATAGCCACTAAAAAATATTTTACGGCCATTGGCTGGCGGGCATTGCCCACAGCATCAATCCCGCTTTCAAAATTTGCTAGCTTGTCTGCGGTTTTTCTTTTTGGACCCAATAAATGGGTAACGCCAAGAACAACAGTCACAAAACCGATAGCGAACAAAAATTGTATGCCGATGGGAAGATAACCTGATGCACTGTTTGCGTTGGACGCAAGAGAAACGGGATTTGCCTGCAAAAGAAAAATATCCATTTTCTTAATATGCTTTGCTTCGTTGGCAAAAATAAGGCAGCACTTTCAATTTCCAATCTATAAAAAATAAATCTTAAAATTAAAATCCCTTGTTGGTTTGTTCAACACAACAAGGGATTTTGTGATTTATTATTCCTAAATTTTTTATTTATTATTTAGTTCCTGTTTTTGCTGTTTTAGGTTTTGCAGCAGGCTGTTTAGGAGGAGGAGCTGTAAGAATTTTTAAGAATTGGGGTGCAGTAGGATTTGTTGGATCTACTTCCAATACTTTTTGAAGCCAAGAAATGGCAGCAGGCTTATCTTTCTTGATATCATTATTATATTGAGCCAGATAAATATATGATTCGATTATTTGAGATTTATATTTGATCGAATCAGGACTGCTGCGCCCAAACTGCGCAAGCTTTGTATAAGCATCCACTGCTAGTCCAGCCGAGTTAACCGAATCATCTTGCGCTCGTTTACTTCTTGCGCACCACAAATAGCCGAAAATTTCATTTGGATATTTTGATTGATACACACCACAAAAAATGCTGTCAGATGTTGTATAAATACCTGCCTGGTAATTGGCAATACCCCATTTATATAAATCTGAATTGCTTGGGTCTTTTTTCATTGCATATAAAACACCCATCCATTTTGCACTTCCTTTTTTATAACCGATTTTAGTATCAAGATCTGATACTTCTTTAATAAGTGCCATTTTATTTTCCGGCACAGTATCCTTCGCAATTGCCATTTCATAATTTACGTTAACCAACGAATCGTTGCCTGGGAATTTTGCTAATAATTGGGCATAAAATGAATAATCTTGAGAAACGAAATCTTCTAGTTTTTGCTTCGCAAAATATTGTTCCATATATGATTTTGCATTCGTTGAATCTCCCTGATCATTGTAGCAATAAGCAACCAGCTTATAATATCTTGGATCCGCATTTGCACCTAAAGAAGATATTTTCTGTTGAGAAGCAGATATACATTCCGGATATTTTTTTGCAGCATATAAAAAGCTGATGCGGTCATATTCGTCTGATGGTTTTGCGTCTGTCACTTTAAAATATTGATCCCAATATCCGATGGCTTTATTCACATCACTATGCCAAAACCAATAATAGAACAATTCGTAATAAGCAGGCCCATAAGAAGGATCCATTTCTGTTGCTTTCTCAAAAGCAGGCAGAAAATATTCAGTATTCCTTTGGGTTAAATATATTTTCCCAATGGCATACTGAGCAGCTGCTAATTTAGGATCCAGCTCAATCGCTTTGCGGTAAGATTGAACTGCATTGCCGCCATCTATCAACAACTTTCTATACACATCACCCATTATGAGATATGTATTGGCGTCATTGAACTTTTTAGTTTGAGTTGCCAAATTCAATTTTTCAATTGCATAAGGCGCATCTCCGTTTTTAGCATCTGCATTTGCTTCGCCGATTGCATTTAATACATCTACATCTTTAGATTTAGTAAGGCTAATGGCGGTTTCAAAATGCTGTTTTGCATCAGCAGTTTTTCCTTCACGCAATTCAATATTGCCCATACCTACCAATAATAAAGGTGCACTGCCATTTGTCTGAAGCGCTTTTTGGTACAATGCTTTTGCAGCAACCGTATCTCTGATGCCACTGGTAGATGGCGCATTCAACAAAGTTTGGCCCAGCCAATACACTGCATTTATATCATTGGGATTTGATGCAAGCACTTTTTCAAATGTTTCTTTTGCGCTTTTGTAGCGCTCATAATACAGGAATTTTTTCCCCTGATCTACTGATTGAGCGTTCAAAATGTTGCCCGCCAGTACAAAGGCTGCCAATAAGCCAAAACGGATTTTCTTCATAGTAAACCTTATTTTGTTAGATGTGTAAATGTATTAAAATCTGAATTAATTTGATATTTTGGAATCACGTATTTCAAAAGACATCTTTGCCGGCCACAAATAAGCCCGACTAAATATCAATTGCCCTCTTTCAAATTGCAAAAAATTTACAAAATTGTTACCCACTCCCGCAAAATCTTCTTTCAATATATAATATAGGCCGCGAACCATAGGATATCTTCTAAGAGCGATATTTGCCTGATAAGGCTGCACGCGTGTTTCACCAAGGCAGCTTGTGCATTGAACGGCAGCAATCTTAACTCTTTGCAAAAACTTCAATTGTTGCGGGTCGTCCTGATCGCAAATCCAGCTCACGCCAATAAAACCAATTGCATTTTCATGATCTGCAACATAATCAATTACTCCTTCACTCGACTTAGCCGCAACCACATCTTTTCCAAGTTTTTGACCTTTCAAAACAGAGTCAATAGCAAATCGAACAGTGCTTGTTGCCGAAGCTCCATCCATCACAATTTGCTTATTGGCAGTCGTTCCATTTAACAACGATTGCACGTCTTTCATTGATAAGATAGTGTCTTTAGATTTGTTGTTCAAGATAACAGCGATGGCATCATAAGCAAGGAGTCCATAAATTGGTATGAAATGAATGGAATCCTTGTAAAAATTTTCTTCGTTTTTATTCAGCCCCCTTGTTACAATAATCATGCGGGTGCTGTCTTTGGCAAGGTCGCGGAAACAATCTGCTTCTGATTTGTAATGTACAATAATCTTTGCATTCGGGAATGAAGATTCAAAAACTTTTATTTCGGAATCGATCACTGGTTTAAAAGATTCATCCACACTTATATTTATTGTTCCATCAGTGGGCGTTTCCCTAAAAACTTTAGAAGAATTATTGGAACACGAAAACAATTGAAAGAACATTATCCCAAATGAGAAAATGAAAACACTTGTGTATTTATTAAAAAAAGAAAAAAAATGCATCAGTTGAAATAGTTTTTTTTGTAGCCACGATAAGCACGCCAGCCGCCATACACAATACAGAGGCCACCAAAAAAGTAGCGGTAAAAGCTCTCGACATTAAAATCGAAACCGAGCTGTTTTGAGAACAG
>CAIYPC010000404.1 GCA_903927975.1 uncultured Bacteroidota bacterium
ATACTTTTACTTATCATTATTTTTCTTTACAGATATTATTATAAGAGACAAAAAGAACAAAAGCAAAAAGAAATAATTGCAATAGCCGCTGCCGAAGAAGCTGAGCGACGAAGGATTTCCGCAGATTTGCATGATAATATTGGTGCTTATGCTGCTGCCGCTGCGTCCACGATTGCCACCATTGATCCGAAAGATGAGCAGAGCAGAAACACTTTGTTGCTGCTGAAAGATAATGTGCAGGATATGATCACGCAGCTCAATGATTCTATTTGGGCATTGAATAAAAAATCAGTGCTACTAACAGGCATCAGTGATCGCTTCAAATTATTTATTCAAAAGCTGGAACATGCTTATCCGAATATCACGATATCTCTTGATGAAGAAATAGAATATGATCGGTTGCTTTCTCCATTTCAGGCATTGCATCTTTTTCGCATTATGCAGGAAGCGCTGAACAACGCATTGAGGCATAGCAAATGTGATGCTGTTGTCGTCACCATAAAAAGCGATGAAAAAATATTACAGATAAGCATTGTTGATGATGGCATTGGTATGCATGCTGCAAGCTTTAATGGAAATGGCATTAATAATCTTAAAACAAGAGCAAAAGAATCTGGATGGAATGCAGAATGGATCAATAATAAAGAAGCGGGCACAAGTGTGATAATTTCTACACACAGATTGAGAATACTACAAACTAAGCATAGATAAATAAAAAGATTGTTGTAAACTTTACATCATGCAGGAAATAGGGCAAATAAGAGTTGCGTTTGTGGAAGACAATATGGTTAGCAGAAAAAGCTTTCTGCAAAAAGCGCAATTGATTCCTGAATGGACAATTGTATTTGCTGCGGTAAATAGCAACGACTGCATGGAAAAATTAAGCGCTCTGCAGGAAGATCAGCTTCCTCAAATTGTGTTCATGGATATTGAAATGCCTGGTGTGAATGGAAGCCAAACTATTGTGATGGCTAAGACAATTTATCCGCAAATTTTTTTTATTGCGTTGACTGTTTTTGATGACGATGATAAAATATTTGAAGTGATCAAAGCCGGTGCTTGCGGATATTTATTAAAACATGAAGGTCACACGGTGCTTAAAGATGCCGTGACCAATGTGCTCGAATATGGTGGATCTCCAATGAGCCCCGCCATTGCAAGAAAAGCATTACAATTACTAAGCAGAGCCCCGGAAATTGCCAAAGAAGAACATGGGCTTATACCAGACAGCATTACTTCACGCGAAAAAGAAATATTGCAATACACAGTGAGTGGATGGGATGCTAGGCGAATTGCCGCAAAGCTTTTTATAAGCGTCCTCACCGTAAGAAAACACATTGCGAATATTTATGAAAAGCTCCATATACGATCAAAAGCAGAGATCATTAATATGGCGCATAAAAATAATTGGTTGAAATAAAATCAACGAAAATTATTTCTTGCCATATAATTCTTTCCATGCAGGTTCATATTTGTCGCCTTTGATCCAATAAGGCTGTGTAGCATCATCAGCAATTAATTTTCCAGCAAGAATAAATGAGTTGATATATTTCATTCCATAATTAAGATCAAAGTTGCCTACTTCATCGCTCAACTGATGATATCTTTTCATGATAACATCATCAAACTTTTTTATTCCTAAACTAAATGTTGGTGAAGGAATTCCTTTTTCTGCAAGATTTGTATTATCACTTCTGTCAAATAAATTTTGTTCGGGCGCAGGATCGGGCATAGCAGACAAACCAAAAGCAGTGCAAGCTTTTTTTATGTCATCATCTGCCGAAGTTCTTCCAAGACCAATCACAGTAACAATCGTTGTGTCGTTATAGCTTGCATTGTCTATGTTCAGATTGTAGATCAATTGCCGAAGTGGGATTGTTGGGTGCGCTCCAAAATATTTGCTTCCCACTTCTCCAATTTCTTCTGCTGTATATGCAATAAAAAGCACAGATCTTTTTGGTGGATGTTGAACAAAATATCTTGCTGCATCAATAACAGCAGTTGTTCCGATGGCATTATCTCTTGCGCCATTATAAATACTGTCCATTTTTCCTTCTTCCATTTTGGGCTGTTTTGCAACGCCGAGATGATCATAATGTGCACTGAGCACAACAAACTGATCTTTTAATTTTGCATCTGTTCCTTCCACCCAACCCATCACATTTTTAGCAGAAATAGTTTTTGTTTGTGTGCCTGTTATATTGATAATGGTATTTTCAGATTTATTTTTTAATAAAGACGGCAGCGAAATTTTTTCATCATTGATGATGAACACAGGGAAATCAGTTGCTGCCGGATCCATAGGATGTTCGCCCATCAGATATTGTTTGAGACCATCCCACGGAACATCGGCTTGCTTAAATCTTTGTATCAGTGCAACAGCACCTCTTTCTTTTGCTGATTTTGTTTTTTCGCTCATCAATTCAAATCCCTCCATAAAAGAAGATGAATCATTTGAACCCATATTCACAACCACAATCTTTCCTTTCACATCTATTTTATCAAGATCAGCTTTCGTTCCAAAGCCTGCATAAATCATTGGTGCGCTTAGTGAAAGATCTGCGCCTTCTACCTGAAGCAAGTCTGTGCCCAATTTATAGCTATTTGTATTTATTGTTAATGTTCCTGCATTGGAAGGCGTGATCATTTTTATATCAAATGTTTGAAAATAATCTGTCGCTCCTGAAACTTCTTTTATGCCCAAGCTTCTGAATTGCTCACTGATATAACGTGCTGCAATATTAATTTCTGGTCGCATGGTTCCTCTTCCCATCAATTCATCCGACGCTAGAAACCTCAGCGGTGCTAATGCAACAGCGGGCGTATTGATGCCGTTGATTTCATTGACTAACGCTGTTTGTGCAAAACCGGAAAGACTGGTTGCATAAATAAATATTGAAAGTGCAGTTGTTCTGATTAATTGTTTTGGTGCCATATAAATTTTTATAGTCGTAAAATCAATTACCGTTAATTGGGTAATGATGAAGATAAGTAAAAGCTGATTATGGGAATAGGAATGTATCAAAAATAAAAAAGCCGTTACCAACGTAACGGCTTTTGAATATTATTTTAGAAATATCAATGTTCAACTTCTTCAGCAGCTTCATAATTAATATGCTCTTCAGCAATGCTTGTCAATAATTGATCTGCTTCTTTTTCTTCGTTCAATGTGCTTTCAAGAATTTTAGCAACATCATCATTGCCAAGTGTGCGAGCCAATTGCGCCAATCCGCCGTAAGTAGAAATTTCATAATGCTCCACTTTTTGTGCGGCAAGCACCAACCCTACATCTCTTGTTGCTGTTCCTGCTTCTGTATCTTCAATAATGCTTTCTCCTTCTTTCGTAATTCCTTCCATGGCTTCACATTTTTTTGCTTGTGCTTTTTCTCCCATCAATTCAAACGCCTGTTCAAGCCTGGTAACGTGTCCTTTTGTTACTTCTAGGTGATCTCCAAATGCGTTTTTCAATTCGTCAGAGGTTGCCGCTTTTTGCATCTTCGGCAATGTTTTTACAAGGTGTTTTTCTGCCCAATAAATGTCTTTCAATTCATCTACAAAAAATTCTTTCAAATTGCCATCCACATCTTTTTTGCTTTTGGCGTTGGCGCTTTTTGGTGTCGCTTTTTTGTTCATGACTTTTGTTTTTTAATATGATTATGAAAATAAATCCGGAGAAAGTGTGATCTCTTTGAGCAAGAATTTTCAAAGTGCATGCCAATCAACTTCCATCTTTTAATTTGATTTTAGAAAGGCTGCACGATTTTATATGGGTATATTTTTTAGCATTTGGGGAAAGTCACGCCCCAATAAAAGCTGCCAAATACAACGGTTTATATGTCTATTGCGAACATTATTGTGGAGTTCATTTCATCGTTATCATTCGTGATTAGATTACATTTATAAGCAGGCGGCATTTAAGTCCTGATTCTGGCCGGCTAGTTGCATATACTTTTACACCCCTAAAATTTATGCTATTATGGAAGACATTTCCCATCGTATCATTGAGTTCAATAAAGACCGCATCCCAAAAATGGTGCAACTGAAGCTTGGCTTTATGGCTGAAAACCTTTTTAGGTTCTATCGGGGAACGAACCATGTGTTTTACGAAGACCTTAAAAATTCCAATACCATTTATTCTTCCCCTGATGCATGGATTTGCGGTGACCTTCACCTTGAAAATTTCGGTAGTTATAAAAGCGATAACCGTCTTGTTTATTTTGATCTGAATGATTTTGATGAAGCAGTTCTTGCTCCCGTCACATGGGAATTGATGCGTATTATAACAAGTATCTTCATCGCTTTTGAGTCATTGAATATTGATCAGAAAAGAGCATTGAAAATGGCGCAGCTATTTTTGAAAACATATTCTGCAAAATTAGCTATAGGCAAGCCAGATTATATTGAACCACAAACTGCGAAAGGCATCGTCTGCGAATTTCTGACTTCAGTGAGCAAACGAAAGCAAAAAGAAATTCTTGCAAAAAGAACTGTGCTGAAAAAAAATAAACTTGAAATGCTGATGGATGATCCAAGGCATTTTGAATTGGAGAAAAATTTGAGAAAAGAATTGGCAGGGCATATAACAGGTTGGCTCAAAAATGATGGAGACAGTCCTTATAATTATAAAGTGACTGATGCCATTTTTCGTTTAGCAGGAACTGGAAGCGTTGGCGTAAAGCGATATGCTTTTCTACTGAAATCATTGAATGATGAAGGCGAAAAATATATGTTGATAGATATGAAAGAATCAACAAAATCTTCGTTGCTACCATATCTGGAAACCAAACAGCCTTCGTGGAATTCAGATGCAGAAAGGATTGTTAGCATTCAACGGCGTATGCAAAACAGACCACCGGCGCTTCTCAGCAAAACTATTTTTCAGGGCTCTTCATTTGTGATACAAGAAATGCAACCTACAAAAGATAGTATCAATTTCAAGCTCATTAAAAAAGAATACCGCAACATGTATCAGGTTATTGATGATATGGCAATGCTCA
>CAIYPC010000405.1 GCA_903927975.1 uncultured Bacteroidota bacterium
AAAAATAAATTTAGACAAATTGAAATATTCAGCCAGCAAAGAAAATTATATAAAGGCAATTTATCATTTGCAGAACGAACTATCCCTCGTTACCACCAATGCTTTAGCAGCTTCCCTTCAAGCTAAACCTGCATCGATAACTGATATGTTGAAAAAATTGAAAACCGAAAAGCTGCTTATTTATGAACGTTATCAAGGTTTTAAATTAAATAATGAAGGAAAGAAAGTGGCACTGCAGATTATCAGAAAACACCGTTTGTGGGAATATTTTTTGGTAAAGAAATTACAATTTGGTTGGGATGAAGTACATGAAATGGCGGAAGAACTGGAACATATTACCAGCAAAAAACTCATTGACAGGCTTGATGAGTTTTTAGATTTTCCAGAAACAGATCCTCATGGTGATCCCATACCAGACAGTCAAGGAAAATTCAATCACCAAAAGCAAGTTTGCTTGTTGGATTTACCAATGAACAAGCCTGCAAAAGTTTCTGGCGTGGCAAGCCAAACAACAGAAATGCTGGAACTGTTGCAACATAAAAACATTGGGATCGGTACAAAGCTCGAAATAAAAAGGAAATTTCCTTTTGACAATTCACTTGAAATAAAAATAAGAAATCAGGCACCCATCACCGTTAGTGAACAGGTTGCAAAAAATATTTTAGTAAATGATGCTGGATAAATTACAGAGAAGTGTTTCGCTGAGCGAGGTGCACGGAAGCGTTGACACCACAAAACAAAAACATTGGTGGAAGCAACTGTTTGTGTTTTTTGGACCAGCGTATTTAATAAGTGTGGGCTATATGGATCCAGGCAACTGGGCAACTGATCTTGCAGGTGGCAGCCAATTCGGTTATAAACTTATATGGGTTTTATTGATGAGCAACTTCATGGCTTTGCTGCTGCAAAATTTATCAGCAAGGCTTGGCATTGTGCGTGGACGTGATTTAGCACAGGCAAACAGAGAAGCCTATCCCAAATTTATTAATATCTCATTATATGTTTTGGCAGAAATTGCCATTGCTGCCTGTGATTTGGCGGAAGTGTTAGGAATGGCAATTGGTCTTCAATTATTAACGGGGCTGCCATTGATATACGCTGTTTCGTTGACAGTGCTTGATACTTTTCTGTTGCTTTTTCTTCAGCGGCTGGGAATGCGGAAAATGGAAGCATTTATTATTGCGCTCATTGCGATTGTGGCACTCTCTTTTTTAGCGGAAATTATTTTGGCAGCACCAAACTTCAGAGAAATTGCAACAGGTTTAGTTCCTTCAATCCCCAATAAAGAGGCATTGTATATTGCTATTGGTATTATTGGCGCAACCGTGATGCCGCATAATCTTTATCTGCATTCAGCATTGGTACAGACTAGAAAAATTCAGCCAGGAGAAGAGAACGTTCGAAGAGCATTAAGATTAAATTTTCTTGACAGCACCATCGCTTTGAATGTAGCTTTTTTGGTGAACGCTGCTATTTTGATTCTTGCGGCAACTGCTTTTTTCAAACATGGTAACACAAATGTGGCGCAACTGAAAGAAGCCTATCAATTATTACCATCGCAACTCGGCACAAAAATTTCTTCTACTTTTTTTGCAGTTGCATTGATTGCTGCGGGGCAAAGCTCTACCATCACAGGAACGCTTGCCGGACAAATTGTGATGGAAGGTTATTTGCAATTGCGCATCAATCCATGGGTGAGAAGATTAATAACCCGCTTGCTTGCTATCGTTCCTTCTATCTTCATCATCATATATTTTGGTGAAGAAAAAGTTGACAGTCTATTGGTTTTAAGCCAGGTGATATTAAGTGTGCAGCTTGGGTTTGCGGTTATTCCATTAATACATTTTGTGAGCGATAAAAAAACGATGGGCGTATTTTCTATCAAAAAGGTTACAAAATTTTTTGCGTGGCTTGTTGCGTCTGTTCTGGTTTATCTAAATATGAAATTAGTGTATGAAGAATCAGCTACATTTTTTTCGTCGCCAGGAAATTTGCTCTGGAAAATTATTATTATCATTTCCGCATTGCTGTTATTGTTTCTTTTGATGTATGTTTTTATTCACCCATGGATAAGCAAAGCGCAAAAAAATGCATCCATACAAATACATGCAGAAGCGCATGGAATCAAAGAATTGCACATACATCAGTTCAATCACATCGCAATTGCACTCGATTTCAGCGAACACGATGAAAAGCTTTTGGAATACGCCATCGGACAAGGAAATAAAAGCACTAATTATTTATTGATACATGTTGTAGAAAGTGCTTCAGCAAGAATGCTGGGAACTCATAGCAATGATTATGAAACACGCAAAGACCTTGAACAGCTCGGTTTCTACAAACAACAGATGGAAGAAAAAGGATTTAGAACGTCTATAAAACTTGGTTATCAAAATCGAACGAAGGAAATTGTAAAAATTATAAACGAAGAAAAAGCCGACATGCTTGTGATTGGCGCACACGGCCACACTGGGATAAAAGATTTCATTTTTGGTGAAACCGTGAACAGCGTTAGGCATGAATTGAAAATACCGGTGCTGATTGTGAATCTTTGAAAGTTTGTGGTTTGTGGTTTATTGTTTGTAGTTGCTGTAGATCGAACAATCGTTATAAAATGGCTAAGTCTGTTGTGAATTTATTTTGCAAACAGGCATTAAGAGCTGCCAACTACAAACTACCAACCACAAACTACAAACAACTATTTCCTTTTCTGCAGCAGATGTTTCATCCTGCTAAACGTTTCTGGTTTGATGTTGAGAAAAGATGCAAGATATTTTTGAGGAACGCGCTGAAGAAGATCTGCATTATTCCGAACAAACTGAACAAATCGATCACGTGTGTTCAACCGCATACGCTCATACTCCCATTTTTCTTTTTGAAGGAACAAAGCTGTTACTATTAAACGACCGAGCCGTTCAATCTTATGGCTTTGAACAAATAAATTTTCCAGGTTTTCTTTTTTGATAGAAATAAATACAGAGGGCTCTATCGTTTCTATGATATAAGTTGAAGGCTTGCGTTCTTCAAACGAAGCAGTTGAGCTAATAAATTCATTTTCTTTTGCAATCTGAGTGATCACTTCATCTTTTCCTTTCAAAAAATATTTCCTAGCCAATCCCTTAACAATATAATTTAAATAGATTTCTGTTTCCCCGACTTCAATTACTTTATGCTTTTTCTCAAATTTTCTCACTTCAGTAAATTGAGAAAACATGTTAAATTCATCTTCAGTGAAAGTTACATACGCGGACAGGTATTTGCGTAGTTGCTCAAGCATTTCGGGAGAATTCATTTTGCGATCCACAAGGTAATAATTATAGATTGAAAAAAATATACTGACAGGCACTGTTAATACAAAGAATATCTATTTCTGCAATAATTGCAAATAATAAACTCTCTATTAAGCAAAATATTTTTGATGCATCATAAATTGAATTTCCTATCAAGCATGGTGTTGATGTTTATTCAAATAGTTTGAAAAATATCTTTAGATTCGTATTTTTTCAGGCATTAATAATGGAAAAATAGATTTATGAGAAATTTTTGGATTGGCTGTGCTGTTATTGTTATTTGCCGATTGCTTGCTTCCTGGATACTACCAACTTATGATGACGCTTTCATTACATATAGATACGCTATCAACTTTGTTGCCGGTCACGGGCTCGTATATAATATAGGTGAAAGAGTAATGGGATCAACGGCGCCACTATTTGCGTTGATCAGTAGCATCCCGGCTTTCATTCATGTTTCAATACCGAAGTTTTTTGTCGTTTTTAATACTTGCTGCGATATCTGTTCATTATACATAGTTTATAAATTTTTATTGAAGGATAATGCGTTGGCATTTTTATTAACGGTTTGTTTTTTTGCAATTGATCCAATGATAAATCGCATAAGCATTGGTGGCATGGAAGCAGACCTCTTCTTATTGTTATCATTATCAGGGTTGGCATTATATTTTACAAATAGAAAACTATATGCATTTCTGCTATTGCCCGTCCTGTATTTTTTAAGACCAGAAGCTGTAATTCTCCTTTTCATTTTGCTTTGCTACGATTTGTATGTAACCAGAAAACTACCCATTGTATATGGTTTCATGGCAATCTTCATTCTTGGTTTGCCTATATTTTTCATTTATTCCTATTACGGTCAGGCGCTGTCGCAATCAGTAGTGGCAAAGAGTACAATGGGCAGGGAAACCATACCTCATCTAATAAAGAACATTTATTTTCCGGATCCTTTATTTATAGCTTTCGTGCCATTAGCGATATACGGTTTTTTGCAACAGTTCAAAAAAAGCAAATTTGCATTTCTTGTAGGGCTTTGGGCATTTAGCTATAGTGCCGCCTATCTAATTCGCGGACCGTATGTGTGGAGCTGGTATTCGTTTTCAATTCAATTTGTGATGCTCGTTTTCGCAGCTATTGGCACATCTTTATTGATTCAAAAATTTCTGCCTCCGTTGGCAAATGCAAACAGCAAATTTGCGTATTTGCTTTTGTTGCCTCTTATAGTTTGGATTGCAGTGTTTGCATATAAAGGAAGAAGCGGAGTAGAAACGCATGTTTATAGTGAGCTTGAAAAAGATTTCGGCAATGACAGCTCAATGAAAAATAGAATAATTTTTGCTGACGATATTGGAGCAATAGGTTATTTCTCACATGCAGATATATACGATGATGTAGGCCTTGTTACACCGATTGCACTGAGGAGTAAAACAGTAGCAGAAAAAATGAAAGCCTCAAATGCTGATTTTATTTTCATTTATTCCGATCCTTTCTATGTCAACTTTATTAAAAAAGATTCAGTGCTGAGAAAAAAATATTCATTTTACAAGCGCTATTCTATCAATGGAGAAACACAAGCACCAGAAGAAAATCCTCATGCTGTTCAGAAAAATTATCTACAGGATTACACTATTTTCAAAAAGAACTGATTTATAGATTATAGCAATCTTCTCTTGTCAACACCTAACCACCTACTGACTAATCAAAGCCTCGTTACAGCCTTGGTTAATTCGTTCGATTCTTGTAGGTTTGCTCTCTTTTGAAAATCAAATTTCAAATATGGCACAGAAAATAAAAGTTGCAAACCCAGTTGTAGAACTCGATGGTGATGAGATGACTCGCATCATCTGGAAATTTATTAAAGACAAACTTATCGTTCCTTATCTTGATCTAGATATCAAATATTATGATCTTGGGATCAAATATCGCGATGAAACAAATGATCAGGTTACTATTGACGCTGCAAATGCAATCAAAAAATATGGCGTTGGAATTAAATGCGCCACCATTACTCCTGATGAAGCTAGAGTGAAGGAATTTAATCTGAAACAAATGTGGAAGTCGCCAAATGGGACTATCCGCAATATTTTGGACGGCACTGTTTTTCGCGAACCGATTGTTATGACAAACGTTCCGCGTTTGGTTACTAATTGGACAGCTCCAATCATCGTTGGCCGTCATGCTTTTGGTGATCAATACCGCGCAACGGATACGGTTATTAAAGGCAAAGGCAAATTGACAATGACCTTTACACCCGAAGATGGCAGTGCAGCTCAAACTTTTGAAGTTTTTAATTTCAAAGGAGATGGTGTAGCGTTAAGCATGTACAATACTGATGAGAGCATTACTGGTTTTGCAAGAAGCTGTTTTAATATGGCGCTCAGCAAAAAATGGGCTTTATATCTTTCAACAAAAAATACGATCCTTAAAAAATACGATGGGCGTTTTAAAGATATTTTCGAAGATATTTACCAAACAGAATTTAAGGCAAAATTTGCAGAAGCAGGTATTGTTTATGAACATCGTTTAATTGATGATATGGTAGCTTCTGCATTAAAATGGAATGGCAATTTTGTATGGGCTTGTAAAAATTATGATGGTGATGTACAAAGCGATACGGTAGCACAAGGTTTTGGCTCATTGGGTTTAATGACTTCTGTATTGGTGACTCCTGATGGAAACACTTTGGAAGCTGAAGCTGCGCATGGCACTGTAACGCGTCATTATCGTGATCATCAGGCTGGCAAGCCAACTTCAACAAATCCAATTGCGTCAATTTTTGCCTGGACAAGAGGTCTTGCTTTCCGCGGGAAAGTGGATGGCAATCAGCCATTGATTGATTTTGCAAATGCGCTCGAAGCCGTATGTATTGAAACTGTTGAAAGTGGTAAGATGACAAAGGATCTGGCGGTATGCGTGCACGGAAACAATGTAAAAGCAGGAGAACATTATTTATATACAGAGGAGTTCCTCGATGCAATTGATGCAAACCTGAAAAAGAAAATGCAATTCTGAGCATAAAATTTTAATTAAAAGCCTGCTAAAAATAGTTTTCTGTTTTAAGCAGGCTTTTTCTAATTTCGCAGCCCGTTTGGCGAGGTCAGCTAAATTTAGGGGATCGGATTCATAACCCGAAAGTCGATTTTAAAAGCTTAAAAATATTTGGCGAGGTAGCTCAGTTGGTTAGAGCATCGGATTCATAACCCGAAGGTCGGGAGTTCAAATCTCCTCTTCGCTACTAACATTAAAGGGCGGATTCATATCCGCCGCGGCGGACGGGAGTTCAAATCTCCTCTTCGTTACTAAAATTAAGGCACTTAAAAAGTGCCTTTTTTATTTTGTGCATTATACCGTTTACATCCTTTTCTCTGAAAAATATAACAAGCATTACACAGGCTTTACTTCTGATCTAGAATCAAGGCTGAAATCGCACAATGAGCTTGGCAAAGATTGGGCAGCTCGGTATAGACCATGGAAGCTCATTTTCACAAAAAATTTTCTTACCAAAAAAGAAGCGATGGATTATGAGAAATTTCTAAAGACAGGCATAGGAAGGGACTTTATCAAGACCTTACAACATTAGCAAAACGAACATCGTTTACTCTTTTGAACCTTAAAAGCGCACAAAAAAGATTTTACCCGCTATTGCAAATCTAAAAACCAACTATTATCTTGTGCTTAATTGATCCTCTAAGAAGTCTATTCCCTTTGATTTACCATGATCTGATTTCATTGTATTTCATCTGAAAAAATAGACCCTTATGATACACACAAAAGAACTTCGCTACGGAAACAAAGCCCAGACACGCGAAGGAGAATTCATCACAGTACAACAAATCCTCAGCAACACTATTATTTATGACACCCAAATAGAGGTGAACAGAGAAGCTGTGAATGTAAATGGCTCCCACAGCACAGACTACATTACTCAATTGACTGAAGTCGTTAAAGAAGCAGATTGTGAGGAAATAGATCCAATTGCTTTAACACCCGAGATCCTGAAAAAATGCGGTTTCAGAAATTTTCTGCGCGAAGAGTGGATCGTTAGCATTGGGAATACCCATATTGATTTTGAATATCTCAAT
>CAIYPC010000406.1 GCA_903927975.1 uncultured Bacteroidota bacterium
AAAAATTTTTTCTACTTGAATTTCTGGAAAAAATTCACAGGGTAGTGAATAAGTTTTTTTTTGAAAAAAAAAGAGGCAACACTGCGATTTTCAAAAAAAAAAGTTAGTTAGAAATTTGGTCGATTCTAGCCAACTTTTTTGAAATAATCTGATTCGCCATTTCCACTCGTATTGGCTGAAACAAAGGTCTGGCAATGGTTTCAGTCAATCGCCGTTTATTTGTTGCTCCGAAAGACATTTTTCTTCCGGGCACTTAATTAGCAAATAAATGGATACTTGCTATTGAATCGAAAAATATTTTTTCCGGGGTTTTGAAAAAATATTTTTCTCGCTTTTTTTATTTGTCCCAACATCGGTTGGGGAAAATAAAGTCAACTAATACTCACAAGTTTTTGTAATGAGAATAAGACACTTTTAAACCAGATGTTTTTTGGCTCATATATTGTTCCTAATCAGATACCCTTCTGTTGTTTCATGATCCCTTTACCAACGTTCCTTCTAATAATTACCCATTATACTCCCCATATATTTCCCTTAGTGCATCAGCTATTTCTCCCAAAGTGGCATATTGCTCAACTGCATCAATTACAAATGGCATCAAATTTTTATCTTCCCTGGCGGCATTTTTAATATTCTTTAAGCACTGCTCTACTCTTTCGTTGTCGCGCTTTAACCTTAGTCTTTCTAGTTTTTCGGACTGTATTTTTCTGATAGAATCATCAACGCGCAGCAAACCTACCGGCGCCTTTTCCTTCTCGGTAAACTGATTGACCCCTACAATAACCTTCTCTTTTGCCTCGACGGCCTGTTGATACTTATAAGATGAGCTGGCTATCTCTGTTTGCATAAAGCCTTGTTCAATGGCGGTAACACTTCCGCCCATTTCGTCGATACGATCAATATATTTCCAGGCAGCAGCTTCTATCTCATCGGTTAAAGATTCAATAAAATAAGAACCAGCTAATGGGTCGACGGTGTCAACCACTTCACTTTCATAGGCAATTATTTGTTGGGTACGGAGTGCGATTTTAGCGGCTTCCTCAGTTGGAAGAGACAGTGCTTCGTCATTACCATTGGTATGCAACGATTGCGTTCCGCCCAATACGGCCGCAAGTGCCTGAATTGTAACTCGGGCGATATTATTTTTAGGTTGTTGGGCGGTTAGTGTTGAGCCTCCTGTTTGAGTATGGAATCGAAGCATTTGCGCCCTAACATCAGTGGCTCCTAAAGATTGACTGATCCTGGCCCACATTCTTCGGGCCGCCCTGAACTTGGCAATCTCTTCAAAAAAGTTGTTATGCGCATTGAAGAAGAATGAGAGTCGTTGTCCAAATTGATTAATATCCAAACCCTTGTTAATAGCCGCCTGGCAGTATGCCTTTCCGTTAGCAAGAGTAAAAGCCACTTCCTGAACAGCTGTTGAACCTGCTTCCCGAATATGATACCCGGATATGGATATCGTGTTCCATTTCGGCACTTCGGTATTGCAGTATTCAAAAATATCAGTGATGATCTTCATGGAGGGCTTGGGCGGATAAATATAAGTTCCACGGGCAGCATACTCCTTTAATATATCATTTTGAATGGTGCCCGAAATCTTCTTCAAATCAGCATTTTGCTTTTTGGCAAGAGCAATATATAAAGCCAGCAAAATAAATGCTGTTGCGTTAATGGTCATGGATGTTGATACATCTTCAAGCTTAATACCCTGAAAAAGAACCTCCATATCTTCCAGCGAGTCGATGGCCACACCCACTTTGCCCACTTCACCTTCCGCCAGATCATGGTCTGAATCGTATCCAATTTGTGTGGGCAGATCGAAAGCCACACTCAAACCACTAACGCCCTGTGATAATAGATAATGGTAGCGCTTATTACTTTCTTCAGCCGTAGAGAAACCCGCATACTGCCTCATCGTCCACAGTTTGCTTCGATACATTTCCGAATGTACGCCCCTGGTAAAAGGAAACTTGCCTGGTTCTTCAATAGGCCGTTCTATTGGTTCGTACA
>CAIYPC010000407.1 GCA_903927975.1 uncultured Bacteroidota bacterium
GAAGATCTTGAAATGAATGATAACCCGGCGATGAATCTTCATGATCTGATAGCAAACCCTGGCCCGAATTATTTTTTATTCAAAGCAGACACCATCCCTGAAAAAGACTCGCTCACCTTTTATCTGAGAAAAGAATTTGAAGATTTCGATGTGCTCACAGATTGCAAATTGGGCGCTTTCAGTAGCAGCAAAGGACAATATGTTTATGAAGAATATATCCCCTCTCCTGCCACTCGTTATCCTGTTCAAAATGTGAGCGATCTGACCGTACTCGACAAAGATTTCGATCATATACTTTTATATTTTCCCCACAGAAGCAATTACATTTTGGAGCAAATGGGATTGTGGATCGCCAGCAGCGTTGCACTACTGATAACATTAATAAGTCTGGCCATCAGCCTTTTTTATTTTTATCGCCAGAAATTTCTTGCGGAAATTCAAAAAGATTTCGTCAATAATTTTACGCATGAGTTCAAAACGCCACTTGCTGTGATGAAAATTGCTGCGGATGTGTTATCACAAAATAGCATCACACAACAGCCAAATAGATTAGAGAGATATGCTTTGATCGTAAAAAGCCAAACAGAACATTTGCAAAATCAGGTTGGCAGGCTTTTGCGAGCTGCATCAACAGAAAAAAACGAGCTTCCGATTGAAAAGGAAAATGTGGACGCAAAGCAATTGATAGAAGAGGCTATTAACAAAGTTCAACCGCTGATTGAAGAGCGCAATGCAAAAGTAGAGTTGAAAATGGAAAATGATGGAGCGCAGATCTACGCTGACAGAACTCATCTTGAACTTGCTATCGTGAACCTGCTTGAAAACGCATTGAAATATTCCGACGATCCAAAAATTGTTATTGAAACAGGAGAAGTGGAGGATGATTTTTTTATTTCAGTAAAAGACAATGGGATTGGGATTGAGAAAAAATATTTCAAAAATCTTTTCAAAAAATTTTACCGTGTGCCTACTGATGACGTACATAATGTAAAGGGATTTGGTCTTGGCTTAAATTTTGTTAAGCGCATCATCGATGCACACAAAGGAAAGATAAGAGTGTACAGCCTTCCAGGAATAGGCACGGAATTTCGATTATTTATACCGCTCAATTAAAAAACATGTCAACTCAAAAAGGAAAAGTGCTGCTAGCTGAAGATGACCTTTCATTAGGTTATGTTATCAAAGATAATCTGACTGATGCCGGATATGAAGTAGTGCTTTGCCCCGATGGGCAAACTGCTATTGATAAATTCGACAAAAATGAATTCAACATCTGTTTGCTGGATGTGATGATGCCGCATAAAAATGGCTACGATGTGGCAAAAAAAATCAGGCAGCAATCTGATATGATGTCGATTCTTTTTCTTACAGCAAAATCGCTGGAAGAAGACAAGATAAAAGGTTTTCAGGTGGGTGCCGATGACTATATTTCAAAACCCTTCAGCATGCAGGAGTTATTGATGCGCATGGAGGTTTTTTTGAGAAGAAGCAAAAAGATGCATTCTGAAACATCCCTTCATTTTATTATTGGAAAATTAAAATTTTCATACACTGACTTGAAGCTCGCAATTGGCGATCAGGTTTTTAATCTTACTCAAAAAGAAGCAGATCTGCTTAAGTTTTTATGCGAGCACTCTAACCGCATTTTAAAAAGAGAAGAAGTGTTGCTGAATGTTTGGGGAAAAGATGATTATTTCCTCGGCAGGAGCATGGATGTTTTCATCACAAAACTGAGAAAATATTTCAAATCGGATCCTGAAGTAATTCTTGAAACAATACATGGCGTTGGTTTCCGTTTTAATGTACCGTTAAACGAGGAATAACCATCTATTAACCCATATAACCACAATATTGACTGCACCTGAGCTGTTATTACATACACATTATCGTTAACTGCTATTTAACCGTAGTTATTAGAAAAATAAAAATGCTTGTAATAGCTTTGCATCCTTAAAATGACCCTCATCCACTCATGCTAAAACAGTTGATTGTATTTCTTCTAGCTTGTTTTATTTTTTTCTCGGCCAGCGCACAAATTACGGCAGATACATTGCGTATTTCCCTTAGTGATGGAGAGAAAATGTTTGTTGACAGCAACTTTCAGCTCCTTGCCCAAAAATATAATATTGATGCGCAAAAAGCATTGGTGATACAAGCGAGGCTTTATCCCAATCCAAATTTTGGTATTTCGCATGCATTTTATTCGGGAACTTTAAGACAATTTTTTCCAACGGGCGCCAATGATGAAACTGCAGCAACATTATCACAGCTTATTATACTTGCCAAAAAGCGCAACAAACAAATCAAATTGCAACAGGCAAATGTTCAGTTGAGCGAATATCAGTTTTTTGATTTGATGAGGACTTTGAAATACACGTTGCGAACAGATTTCTTCAATATTTATTATCTACAGCAATCAGCAAAAGTGTATGATGAAGAAATATCGGCACTGCAAAAAGTTGTTGATGCTTTTGTTCAACAAGAAGGCAAAGGATATATTTCTGAGAAAGAAGTAGTGCGTATAAAAGCACAGCTTTATAGCCTTCAAAATGAATATGGCACTCTTATCAGTCAAATTAATGATGTGGAAGCCGAACTGAAATTGATACTCCAGACAAAGCCTGATAAATATATTCTACCTGTTCCCGACTCTACTCAAATCAATAATCTGGATCCTAATAAATATTCTTTAGCTGTTCTTATCGATTCTGCATATAAAAACAGAACTGATTTACAGATTGCAAAAGCGAACACAGAAATAAATAAGCTCAATTATAATTATCAGAAATCACTTGCTGTGCCTGATGTAACATTATCGCTCGGCTATGATGAACAAGGAAGTTTTTTGGCAAATTTTGTTGGCATCGGAGCATCTATAGATTTGCCTTTTTTCAACCGAAATCAGGGTAATATTAAATCTGCAAAAGCAATGATCGATTACAGCAACGCCTCTCAAAAAAACACACAGGCAACAGTTGATCAAAATGTTGCAAGTGCTTTACAGAAAGCATTTGTTCAAGATAAATTATTTAAAAATATCGATCCGAAATTTTCGAGCGATTTCGACAGGCTGATGCATGAAGTAGTATTGAATTATCAGCGAAGAAACTTAAGCATTCTTGATTTCTTGGATTTTTATGATTCATATAAACAAAATGAGCTTCAAAGCAATTCAATAAAATACAACAGAGTGAGCGCTTTTGAAGACATTAATTTTTATACCGGAACAAACTTTTTTAATTAATTCCAGATAGGTACGCAAACCTTATACATTATATGCAAAAGAATTTCAAAACAAATCACGCTCTGGCTTTTGTAATTTTTTTATTAGCAGGCAGTTCCGTTCTTCAATCATGCAATAGCGATGCAGAAAAGAAAGTTGAAGAAAAGCAACGATATATAATGCCAGATTCATTGGCAAAAACAATCACTATCGACACCGTACAAAAATGTCAGTTGGTGAACTCCATCACGCTCACAGGCCAGGTGGATTTCAATCAGGATAATGTTAGAAAAATATTCCCGCTCATCAGCGGAAGCATTCAGGGCATTAAGGTTGTGTTAGGTGATTACGTGAATCAGGGACAACTATTAGGCGTAGTGACCAGTTCAGAAATGGCTGGCTTTAGCAATGATCTGGTGAATGCAGAAACAAACTTAGATGTTGCAAAGAAAAATCTTGACAAAGCAAAAGACATGCTTAAAAGCGGTCTTGCGTCTGTAACAGATTCATTGAGCGCTGAGGCAAGCTATCAACAGGCAAAATCTGAATTGAATAGAGTTAACAGAGTGCTGAAAATTAATGGAGGAAGCACAGTTGGCGATTTTGAGGTGAAGGCGCCGATCAGTGGTTTTATTGTAGAAAAAAATGTGAACAATAACACCATCATCCGTGCAGATAATAGCAACAGTCTTTTTACAATTTCTGATTTGAAAAATGTGTGGGTGTGGGCGAATGTTTATGAATCGAATATTGCAGCAATAAAAATGGGGAATAATGTCAATGTCACTACACTATCATATCCGGGAAAAGTTTTTAGTGGCAAAGTTGATAAAATAATGAATGTGCTTGACCCGACCAACAAAGTAATGAAAGTTCGTGTGGCACTCGACAATTCAGGCTATTTGTTGAAACCCCAAATGTTTGCAAGCGTTACTGTCACTAATCCTGAAAACAAACAAGCCATTTGTATTTCATCAAAATCATTAATTTTTGATAACAGCCAATATTACGTTTTGATATACAACAGCAAAAATGATATCCGCATCACTCCGGTTCAGATACTCAATACCAATGGCGACAAAACATACATTGCCTCGGGCGTTAAAGAAGGCGACAAACTCATCTCCTCGCAGACCATCTTGATTTATGATGCATTAAACAGTTAGAGTAATTATTTTATTGAAATAATATGAACAAGATCCTTAAAAAGGTCATAGCGTTCTCGCTAAAGAACAGCTATTTTATTTTATTTGCTTCAATTGCGCTGCTCGCAGCTGGCATCATTATATTCAAGAACATGCCCATTGAAGCATTTCCTGATGTAACCAACACAGAAATCACTATCATCACACAATGGCCCGGAAGAAGTGCCGAAGAAGTAGAAAAGTTTGTGACAATACCGATTGAAATTGCGATGAACCCGGTCCAGAAAAAAACGTCTCTCCGATCTACTACCATATTTGGATTATCATTTGTAAAACTAATTTTTGATGATGATGTGAAAGATGCAGAAGCAAGGCAACAAGTGATGAACCTTTTGCCCAACGCCACTTTGCCAAATAGCATTCAGCCCTCAGTCCAACCCCCCACTGGCCCAACCGGAGAAGTGTTTCGTTATTCATTGCGAAGTAGCACAAGAGATGTAAGAGAATTAAAAACCATTCAGGATTGGGTGATCGATCGCCAGCTCAGATCAGTTCCGGGCGTTGGTGACATCAATAGCTTTGGCGGAAAAACAAAAGCTTATGAAATACAAGTTGATCCAGGAAAGCTAACCTCGCTTGGCATTACCGCACTTGATGTTTTTACTGCCGTACAGAAAACGAACATCAACATCGGTGGTGATATGATCATCGAAAACAATCAGGCTTATGTTGTGAGAGGGATTGGTTTATTAAACGACATTAATGAAATAAAAAATATTGTTGTAACGAACACAAATGGTGTTCCCGTTCTTGTGAAAGATGTCGCACAGGTTGTCATATCAAACATACCACGCTTAGGTTGGGTTGGCAGATCGGATGGGCTTAAAGATTCTACCGGAAAAAGAACAGTGACAGATGAGAGCGATGTTGTGGAAGCAATTGTTGTGATGAGAAAGGGAGAAAATCCTACTCAGGTCGTCAATGCAATCAGGGCAAAAGTAGATAAGCTGAATAATTATATTCTTCCTTCTGACACAAAAATAGTTCCTTATTATGATCGATCCGATTTGATAGAGTATGCCACGCACACTGTTCTTCACAATCTAATCGAAGGCATTTTGCTGGTAACATTATTGGTTTCGCTTTTCATGTTCAACTGGCGCACTACGTTAATTGTTTCCATCATCATACCCATGGCATTATTGTTTGCATTTATATGCCTGCATTTGATGGGCATGTCTGCAAACTTGCTTTCGCTTGGCGCAGTTGACTTTGGTATTATTATAGACGGTGCAGTGGTGATGGTGGAAGGATTGTTTGTGATCTTAGATCATAAAGCCATGGAGCTTGGCATGGAACGATTTAATAAGATCACAAAATATGGATTGATAAAAAACAACGGCGCTCAACTTGGCAAAGCGATCTTCTTTGCAAAACTTATTATCATTACTGGTTTGCTGCCAATATTTTCTTTTCAAAAAGTGGAAGGGAAAATGTTTTCGCCGCTTGCTTATACACTCGGATTTGCATTGCTGGGCGCATTGATAACAACACTCACATTGGTACCGGTGCTCATAAGCCTTTTACTGAAAAAGAATGTACATGAAAAGCATAATCCCTTTGTGCATTTTCTCACTGGCTTTATGTTGAAAGGTTTCACAAAAACATTTAAGAACAAGGAGATTGTTGTTGTGCTATCATTCATTGCAATGGCGATTGGTTTATATTCTTTCAAGTTTCTCGGAAGCGAATTTCTGCCGGAATTGAATGAAGGATCTATATGGCTGCGCGTGCAAACTCCTTATAGCATATCACTCGAAAAATCCGTTGAAATATCCAAAGAGGTAAGAAAAGAATTAATGACATTTCCGCAGGTTAAATATGCAGTGTCACAAACCGGCAGACCAGATGATGGGACAGATGTTGCAGGCTTTTACAACAATGAATTTTCTGTGATGATGTATCCCGAATCAGAATGGAATCCAAAAATTTCTAAAGAGGAACTGATCAACCAAATGAACAAAAAGCTTTCAACAATACCCGGCACTGATCTTAATTTTTCACAACCCATTATGGACAATGTGGAAGAAGCGGTATCAGGCGTAAAAGGATCTATCTGCGTGAAGATATATGGTGACTCGCTCAACTACATGGAAGAAAAAGTGAATGCCGTATATAATATTTTGAAAGATGTGAGAGGCATTGAAGATCTTGGAGTGATCCACAATATAGGTCAACCCGAATTAGATGTGAATCTCGACCAACAAAAAATGGCATTATACGGAGTTGCAACGGCCGATGCAAATGCGGTTGTTGCAATGGCCATCGGCGGGCAGGCTGCATCTACTTTATATGAAGGCATCAGAGTGTTTAATATAAGAGTGAGGCTTCCAGAAGAATATCGAAAAACATCAAGTGATATTGGCAATTTATTAGTGCCCACACAAAGCGGATCGAAAGTACCCATCAAAGAAATAGCAACCATCGAGAAAAAAACTGGACCTTGCCTTATCTTCAGAGATGATAATGAAAGATATGCGGCACTTAAATTTTCTGTGCGCGACAGAGATATGGGAAGCACCATCGCTGAAGCACAAGAAAAAGTGAGCAAAGCTGTTTCATTAAAAAGAGGTTATAGCATGGCGTGGCAAGGCGATTTCGAAAATCAGCAAAGAGCGGAAAAACGCCTTGCTGAAGTAGTACCAATTAGTTTGCTACTTATTTTTTTATTGTTATTTGTAATGTTTGGAAATCTAAAAGATGCAGCGCTGGTCTTTCTTAATGTGCCCTTCGCTATTGTGGGCGGCATCATTGCCTTACACGTTACGGCAACTAATTTCAGCATTTCAGCAGGC
>CAIYPC010000408.1 GCA_903927975.1 uncultured Bacteroidota bacterium
ACAGAAACAGAAGAAGATCATCAGGATACTTTGAGCTTGATGGAATTTTCGAAATATGATTTGAGCTATATGTTTTTTTATAGCGAACGCCCCGGAACACTTGCTGCTCGCAGGTATAAAGATGATATAGACGAAGAGACAAAAAGAAGAAGGCTTGCTGAAATTGTGAAATTACAAAATCAGATTTCTAAAAAAAGCAATGAAAACGATATCGGAAAAGTTTTTGAAGTGCTGATTGAAGGTGATTCAAAAAGAAGCGAAGAAGATTGGAGAGGAAGGAGCACGCAGAATAAAGTAGTGGTGTTTTCAAAAAGCGGTTTTGATTTTAAGAAAGGTGATTATGCAATGGTGAAGATAGAAAGCTGCACAGGTGGAACATTGATAGGGAAAGCTGGGAGCGAATCGTGAATAGTGAGTGGTGAATGGTGAATAGAACAGTTAACTTTAAGCTCAACCAATTTCTTAGCCATCATTCACAATTCACCATTGACCATTCACCATATTAATTTGAAAAAGGAATCAAAGAATGGAAATTCAATCAATAAAAAATAGGTTTGGGATAATAGGTAACTCGCCAGCGCTCAACTTCGCATTGCAAGTGGCAGCACAGGTATCTAACACGGATCTCAATGTGTTGATATTTGGAGAAAGCGGCGTTGGTAAAGAAGTATTCTCACAAATTATTCATTCACTTTCCGGGCGCAAGCACAATCCATTTATTGCTGTAAACTGTGGAGCTATTCCTGAAGGAACAATAGATTCAGAATTATTTGGGCATGAGAAAGGATCGTTTACGGGAGCTGTTGATTCACGAAAAGGATATTTTGAAACAGTGAATGGCGGCACCATTTTTTTAGATGAAATCGGAGAACTTCCATTGGGAACACAAGCGAGGTTACTTAGGGTTTTGGAAGCAGGGGAATTCATTCGTGTGGGTTCTTCCAAAGTTCAGAAAACAGATGTCCGTGTGATTGCGGCCAGCAATAAAGATTTGCTTGAACTTACGGATAAAGGAAGATTCCGAGAAGATTTATATTATCGCTTAAGCACAGTGCCAATAAGGGTTCCAGCGCTTCGTGATAGAAAAGAAGACATCCCATTATTGTTTAGAAAATTTGCAGTTGATTTTGCAGAGCGCTATAAAGCAGCTCCGGTTCAATTGGATGATGAGGCAAAAAGTCTGTTAATTAACTATGCGTGGCCCGGCAATGTGCGCGAATTGAAGAATATTGCAGAACAGATTTCGGTGTTGTCGCAGGACAAACAAATAACGGCAGAGGTTTTAAGAAAATTCATTCCGGAAACATCGTCAAACCGCTTGCCAATGCTGATTTCAAATGGCTCGGCAAACGGGCATGAGTTTGCCAATGAAAGAGATATCCTGTACAAACTTTTTTTTGATATGAAAAAAGATGTGACAGAATTAAAGAAAATGTTTGTTGAAATTTTGAGAGATCCGTCCATAGCATCATCATTGCAGCATTCAACATTTGCAAATGAATTGAAGGAATTGAAATCAAATGATTCATATCAGCCTATAGCAACACAACCTGCAATTGCATCATCGCAGCCAGTTGTGCTGCATAACAACAATAATAATAATGATATTCACGCTCATGAAGAAATTGAGGAGTCGCTCAACATCATGGACAAAGAAAAAGAGCTTATCATAAAAGCGTTGAAAAAACACAAAAGCAAACGCAAAGATGCCGCATCTGATTTAGGTATTAGCGAACGAACATTATACAGAAAGCTGAAAGAATATGATATTGATGAATAAAAAACATACACATAAAAAAAGTTTTTCTTCCGCAGGAAAATATTTCTTTTTACTTGTGCCTTGTTTCTTTTTACTTACCTCATGCGGAGTATATTCTTTTAAAGACGTAACGATACCGCCTGATGTTAAGAGCATCCACATTGGCTATATTGAAAACAAAGCACGCTATGTGAACCCTCAACTTAGCCCTCAACTGACTGACAGGCTAAAACAAAAAATCAATAACCAAACAAGGCTTAGTCAGATTGAATCAGGCGCTGATTGGGATGTGAGCGCTTATGTTTCGAGCTATGATATTTCAACAGCAGCAGTATCAAATCAAAAAAGTTCTACGAACCGTTTAACGGTTGCTGTTCACATTATTTTTCGTGATAGCAAAGACGAAAAGAAAAACTATGAAGCAGACGTGACACGCAATTTTGATTTCGATGCGAACACAAGTTTTAGTTCAGCAGAGCCTGCACTTTTGCAGCAGATACTGGATAGTATGCCAGATGATATTTTCAACAGGATATTCTCAAACTGGTAAACCAATTTTAATGACAGGCAATACTTATCATATTGTAAAACATCTTTTCAAAACTGATTCATTAGAAAATGTTTCTGTAAAGCAGTTAGAAGACGCAAGTACTCAATATCCTTTTTTTAGTATCACCCATTATCTACTTTCAAAAAAATTGTATTCAGGAAAAGAAGACAATTTTTCAAATGAAACAAAGAAAACTGCTTTATACTTTAGCAATCCTTTTTGGATGCAATGGCTGCTGGAAAACTCTATTGATGAAAAATTACCCGAATTAAAAACATCAGTAATAGAAGAGTTTAAAAAACTGCCCTCATTAAATTTTGAGCCAATAAAATCAACATTGAAAGAAGAGACATTGGCTCAAATCAAAACGAATGAAAAAGTTGATTCAAAAGATGAAGAACTTTTGTTTGAGCCATATCACACTGTCGATTACTTTGCTTCACAGGGCATTAAGGTGTCAAATGAAGTGAACCCTGATGATAAATTCGGGAAGCAGTTAAAAAGCTTTACCGAATGGCTAAAGGTGATGAAAAAGCTTCCTCAAAAAAATATCAATATTAATCTGGAAACTTCGGAACAGGCTACTATAGATGGATTTGCGAATCATTCCCTCCAACAAAAAGAAATTTTAACGGAGGCAATGGCAGAAGTGCTGCTAAAACAAGGAAAGAATGAAGATGCAATTGGCTTATATAGAAAATTAAGTTTGATTAATCCCTCTAAAAGTGCTTATTTTGCAGCCAAAATTGAACAGTTAAACTCTTAATGATATGGCGATTCTTTTTGTTATACTTATTGTGATTGCTTGTGTTTTTCTTGGTTTTGTGATTTTAGTGCAAAACCCAAAAGGCGGTGGGCTCGCTGCAAACGTTGGCGGTTTCAGCAATCAATTTATGGGCGTTAAGCAAACTACTGATGTGCTGGAAAAAAGCACCTGGGTGCTTATCACAACTGTTGTTCTTCTTTGTTTGTTCTCGGCTTTTTTTGTTCACAGAACATCTTCAGTTCAAGTAAGGGATACAAAGGTAAATGCAACGTCAGTTCCTACTGTGCCATCAGGCAACCAACAGCAACCTGTTACACTTCCAAAATAATATTTCTGCATTCTTATAAATATTTAAGCCCTGCATTTAAAAATAGCAGGGTTTTTTATTTACTTTGAACCTCCAATATGTGACCTATGATCAAAAAAATCTTTCTGAGTGTTTTTATTCTCATTATTCTCGCTGCAATATTTCTTGGTTGGAAATTTCTTGGCCCAGCCACTGCTTTCGAAAAAGATAAGTATTATCTATATATAAAAACAGGAATGACTTATGATGAAGTATTGAACTTACTTAAAAAAGACGAAGTTCTTAAAAGTCCTTATTTTTTCAATCTATTATCAGAAAAAACAAATTATTCCACCAATGTGAAAGCAGGAAAATATGAGATTAAAAATGGAATGGATTTGATTGATATTGTAAGGATATTAAAAAATGGGAAGCAAGTTCCTGTGAACTTGGTAATCACAAAGCTTCGTACCAAAGAAAATCTTGCTGCTGCTATTGGCAGACATTTTGAATGTGATTCCTCTTCTGCAATGGATTTTTTTGAGAATAATGATACGCTTAGGAAAT
>CAIYPC010000409.1 GCA_903927975.1 uncultured Bacteroidota bacterium
CACAATTACCGATTGAAATAAAATTGGAAGCCTATTCTCCTTTTATTGCGTTGGATGAATTCAATTCTGGTTTGCCCGCAACAATCTTGTCTTTTAATATCAAAAATATTTCTACAAAAAAAGTTCAGGTTTCATTATTGGGCTGGCTCGAAAATAAATCGGCTATCTATTCTGCAAAAGAAGATATGCATGAACGTTATAATAAATCCATTAATCAAAAAAACTTTCATGCAGTAGAAGGTTCTGTTCGTTCAAAAACAGGAAAGCCATTGGCGCAGGAGCAGCTTCCCGATTTTGGCAGCCTTTGCATTGCTTCGTTAAATGAGAATTCTACAGCGCTCGCATCGATGGAAATGCCTTTACAGCAATCTTCTTTTCAGAAAAATTCTGATGATGAAGCTGTAAAAAATACAACTGAAAAATTAATCGGAGCTGTTTCACACAATTATGAATTATTGCCAAACAAAGCAATGCAATCTGACTTTGTTATCAGTTGGCATTTCCCAAATTTAAAAATTGATGATGTGCAAGGCAGCGGAAGGTTCTATCAAACAAAATTCAACAACGCCTCTTCGGTCGCATTATATATCCATGAACGTTTCGAAAAATTGTCGAAGCAAACTTTGTTGTGGAAAAAAACGTGGTATGATTCCACTTTGCCATGGTGGTTTTTAGAAAGAACTTTTCAGAATATCTCAACACTTGCAACAACCACCTGTCACCGCTTTACCTCGGGAAGATTTTGGGCTTGGGAAGGCGTTGGCGCATGCCGTGGAAATTGCACGCATGTTTGGCAGTACGCGCAAGCTGTGGGTCGCATATTTCCTGCGCTTGAAAAAGACACACGTGAACGTGTTGATCTTGGCATATCATTATTTTCGGATGGGGGAATATCATTTAGGGCTGAATCTGAAACTCGCCCAGCGATTGATGGACAAGCAGGAACAGTTTTGCGATTTTATCGTGAGCATCAAATGAGCATTGATGATAGTTTTTTGCTAATGAATTGGGCGAATATTAAAAAGACAATACAGTTTGTTATAAGGCAGGATAAGAACGGCGATGGAATGGAAGACACACCGATGGAAAATACACTGGATGCAATTTGGGATGGTGAGATTGCCTGGATTGTCGGGCTTTGTATTGCGGCGGTTAAGGCAGGGCAGATGATGGCTGAAGAAATGAATGATCTTTCATTCGCAAAAATTTGCAAGAATTATGTAGAGAAAGGCAGCCGCAATATGGAAGACAAATTATTCAATGGAGAATATTTTATTCATCGTCCCGATGCAGTTTTGGGAAGAAAAAAATTAGGCAGCTATAACACATCACATATTGATCAGGTGATGGGACAAAGCTGGGCTTTTCAAGTTGGCTTGGGAAGAGTTTTGGATAAGGAAAAAACAACATCAGCTTTGAAGTCATTGTGGAAATATAATTTCACGAAGGATGTTGGTCCTTATATTAAAGATCATAAAGGCGGAAGACCTTATGCGCTTGCTGGTGATGGTGGACTTATCATGAATACAAATCCTAAAAACGAACCAAAGCCTTTTGGTGAAGATGTTACTTGGCAAGCTGGTTATTTTAATGAATGCATGAGCGGTTTTGAGCATCAGGTAGCATCGCACATGATGGCAGAAGGAATGACAGATGAATCTTTGGTTATAACAAGAATGATCCACGATCGCTATCACGCTGCAAAAAGAAATCCTTTTAATGAAATAGAATGCAGCGATCACTATGCAAGAGCGATGGCGAGCTATGGCACTTTTATCACAGCCTGTGGGTTTGAATATCATGGTCCTAAAAAATTTATCCGTTTCGCTCCGAAATTGTCAGCAGATAATTTTAAAGCACCATTCACCTCGGCCCAAGGCTGGGGCTCTTATTCTCAGCAACGGAGCGGAGATTCATTTTCTTCAAAATTGGAAATTAAATACGGAAAGATTCAGTTGAAAAAAATCAGCGTTTCGCTGAAGGATAATCATCAAGGAAAAGCTAGTATTATGCTGAACGGGAAAGAAATTCCATGCAGCGCTCAGCAAACAGGGAATGATGCATTGATTAGTTTGAACGAACCAATTACTGTTTTGGAAAATGAAGTATTAGTCGTGAGAATTGCTTAGAGAAAATAAAATCAGTTGTACATTGCCGTTAGTAAGCCAAAATTCAGCAGAATTGTAAATGCTTGTCAACAAAAAAAATCACTAATAAAGGTTACAAAAAATGAAAAAATTATTTCTCGGTCTTCTGTTTTTGTCTTCTGTTGCAATAGCACAAACTTATCAGCCTACATGGCAATCGCTTGATACAAGACCTTTGCCACAATGGTATAAGGATGCAAAGTTTGGCATCTTTATTCACTGGGGCGTTTATTCTGTTCCTGCATTTTCTACGAAGGGCGCTTATGCAGAATGGTATCAGAATGCATTGACACGTGGCGACTCCGCAACTGTTGCATATCACAAAAAAAAATTCGACAACATCAGTTATTACAAATTTTCGGATCAATTCAGGGCGGAATTATATCAGCCTGACGAATGGGCAAAAGTAATCGAAGCCTCGGGCGCAAAATATGTGGTGCTCACTTCAAAACATCATGATGGATTTGCAAACTGGCCGAGCAAAGAAGCAATCAAAACTTGGGGCTTCCCATGGAATGCAGCAGAGACAGGACCTCACAGAGATCTGTTGGGAGATTTATTTACGGCGATTAGAAAGACATCGGTTCATGCAGGCATGTATTATTCTTTGTACGAATGGTATAATCCGCTGTACTTAAAAGATAAATCGCAATACGTGACTGAGCACATGTGGCCGCAAATGAAGGATCTGATTAATACCTATAAGCCCGATGTTTTTTGGACGGATGGAGATTGGGATGCGCCTGCCGAAACATGGAAGAGCCAACAATTTTTAGCATGGCTTTATAATGAAAGCCCGGTGAAAGATAAAGTGATTACTTATGACAGATGGGGGAGCGGGGTGCGCTTCAATCACGGGGGTGTGTACACACCGGAATATCAACCGGACTTAGATTTTGAAGATCATTATTGGGAAGAGAGTAGGGGTATGGGATTTTCGTATGGGTATAACCGTGAGGAAGATGCATGGGATTATAATTCGGCGCAGGTGCTGGTGCTTAATTTAATTGACAAAGTGAGCAGGGGCGGAAATTTCTTATTGGATATCGGACCTGATGCAGATGGAAAGATCCCACCGATTATGCAGGAAAGATTATTGCAAATGGGAGAGTGGATGAAAATAAATAATGAAGCCATTTATAATACGGTACGTTGGAAAACTCCTTCGCAATGGAGCGATGGTAAAACAGATTACAAAGCGAAAAATGGCAGCGGCGATATTATGTTGAAACTGACCGTTGATCCAGATTCTGGTTATGCTGTGAAAGAATGTTTCTTTACATACAATCCAACGCAAAATAGCTTATATGCATTGATGCCAAAATGGCCAGGGAAAAAAATTACTATCAAAAATATTTCGTTGAATGCAGGAACAAAGGTTGAATTGCTTGAAACACATCAGCCATTAACATGGCAACAAGAAGGTAATAATATTGCAATCAATTTGCCAGAATTTGATCCAGCTGCGATGAAAAGCAAATACGCTTATGTTATAAAAATAAACAACACTGGTGCTTTTGCTGCAAGACCAAAAGTGGAAGTTTCTTATCCGAACAAATCGTTCAAACCACTAGTAACTATAAGCACAGAAACAGGTGTGGATGCCCGTTATACATTAGATGGGTCCATTCCAACTGAAAGCTCCATGTTATACACAAAACCTTTTGAGGTTGATAAATCCAGCATGTTGTCAGTGAAAACTTTTAAGAAAGATGTTCTTGCAGGCAATATTGTTTCTGTTGCATTAAAAGTATATGAATGGCATAAAAGTGTGAAAGTTTCAGGATTGGAGCCAGGTCTTAAAATGTCTGCATATAAAATAGATAACGCTTCTTCAGTTGAACAGATGAGGAAACTCACTCCAACAAAAACAGCAGTTGTAGATTATGTTTCAATTAATGATACAGTGAGAGGTGAGAATGCAGGGATGATTTATGACGGCTATATTAATATAAGTGCAGAAGGGGTTTATCATTTTTATGTTTCATCAGATGATGGCAGTAAATTATTTATTGATGGAGAAGAGGTGATTGATAACGATGGCTCTCATGGCGATAATGAAAAATCAACGAGCATTGCGTTGAAAAAAGGCTATCATAAAATAGAGCTGGATTATTTTAATGGAGCGGGTATTGGCGGACTACAATTTAATTATGGGATGAAAGAAAACGAAAAGAAAAAGATTGAAGCGTTTTATCACAGCAAATAAATTCTAGCTAATCATTATAAAAAAATAAGCCCCGCATTTGCGGGGCTTATTCATAAAGGAACGATCTTTTGCAGAATCAGCGAAGCACCTTAATACTTATAATAATTCTTTTTCAGATCATAGATTGCATCATCTCTCTGCGCTCTTAGATCATGTACTTTTTGCCTTCTTTCTTTTCGTGTGAGGCTTGTATCATTTTTTGCGGACTTAATCTTGTCTTCATAATCATGCTTGATATCCGAAATTTGCATATCGAGCTTTGATGGTCTGTTGTAATAAGGCGAGCCATAAGG
>CAIYPC010000410.1 GCA_903927975.1 uncultured Bacteroidota bacterium
GTAAATTGATTTACTAACCAATTAAATTCAAAAAAAATGGCAACAGCAAAAAAAGCAGCTAAGAAGAAAGCAGCTCCAAAAAAGAAAGCAGCTCCTAAGAAGAAAGCTGCTAAAAAGAAGAAATAGTTTTTTTCTTTAGCAAAAAATATCAAAGTCCCGAGCATCAGCTTGGGACTTTTGTTTTTGTGGAATGTCTAATCGTGAATAGACAATAGTGAATGACGAATATTGTTAAATTGCATTTTCAATCCTACATCACAAATCATAAATCACACATCAGAATATGGCAGTTGATAATTACTACATCGCAGACCAGTTCTCACTCTTATCGAAATTGATGGACATTCACGGAGAGAATTCTTTCAAAACAAAAACGTATTCAATTGCTGCTTTTATAATTGAAAAATTGCCGAAGCAATTGGCTGATATGTCGCAAAGCGAAATTTTTTCTGTAAAGGGAATTGGTGATGCAACAGGAAAAAAAATCATGAGCATTTTGCAAACCGGCGAGCTTGAGCAATTAAAAGAAATCATTGAAAAAACTCCAGCAGGTGTTATCGAAATGCTGAACATAAAAGGCATTGGACCGAAAAAAATAGCAACGATTTGGAAGGAAATGGAAATCGAGTCAATTGGCGAATTATTGTATGCATGCAACGAAAACAGGTTATTACTGTATAAAGGCTTTGGGGAAAAAACGCAAAAGAGTGTTCGCGACACGATAGAATTCTATTTTAAAAGTCAGGGATCCTATTTATATCAGGAAACAGAAACTTTTGCTTCGCTGATGGATAAAAAGTTGAAAGAAGAATTTTCTTCGAAGAAATTTGAGCTTACAGGAGAATTTAAAAGACAGCTCGAGATCATTAACCTGCTTGAATGGACAACAACTGCAAGCGCAAATGAATTAAAATCTTTTTTCGAAAAAGAAAATTTCGCGACTGAAGAAGAAAGCGATAATAAAATAATTTTTAAGAGTGAACAGAGCATTAGGCTTGCATTTTTTTTAGCAACGGAAGAATCATTTTATTCAACGTTGTTTGAAAAAAATTGCTGCGACGAGTTTTTCCATGCATGGAAAGAAAAAACAGGATGGGATTCATCAGCAGCTTATTCATCAGAAGAAAATATTTTTGCCTCAGTAAAAATCAATTTCATTCCTACTTATGAAAGAGAAGAAGCCGATATTATTGATGAAGCAAGAGCAAACCCATTGCCAGCAGTCATTCAGCCAGAAGATATCAAATCAATTATACACAGTCACAGCAACTGGAGCGATGGATCCAACACTATTGAAGAAATGGCGAAAGCTTGCATTGACCGAGGCTTTGAGTATCTCGTTATCAGCGATCACAGTAAAAGCGCATTTTATGCAAATGGTTTAACAGAAGAAAGACTCAAAGAACAACATCATTATGTTGATGAGCTGAATGAAAGACTTGCGCCATTCAAAATTTTCAAAAGCATTGAATCAGATATCTTGAATGATGGCAACCTTGATTACTCAGATAATATCCTTTCAACTTTTGATCTTGTCATTGCTTCTGTTCATTCCAATTTAAAAATGACCGAAGAAAAAGCAATGATGCGCTTATTGAAAGCAATAGAAAATCCTCACACTACGATTCTTGGTCACATGACAGGACGTTTGTTATTAAGCCGTCCTGGCTACCCTGTGAGCCACGAAAAAATAATTGATGCATGTGCTGCTAATAATGTTGTTATTGAATTGAACGCACATCCACGCAGACTTGATATGGATTGGCGATGGATAAAACATGCGCTGAAAAAAAATGTGCTGATATCAATCGATCCTGATGCTCATTCAATTAATGGCTATAAAGATGTAAAGTATGGAACGCTGGCGGCGCAAAAAGCAGGACTCACAAAAGAAAAAAACCTCAGCAGCTTTAGCTTGAAAGAATTTGAAGAGTTCTTGAAGAAGGGGAAAGGTTGAAGCCATAAGGTTTAAGGAAGAAAGAAAACATTCAATACTCAACACTCAACGACCAAGTAAAATACAATTCGATTTGCGAGCTTTCAATTTTTATAAGCATATTGTCGTGCAGAGCCGTAGGCTCGGTGCATATTGTAGCAACGGATTTCAATCCGTTGTAAAAAGAAAGAAACATTCAATACTCAGGTGAAATATATTTATCAAATTGAAATTGAGAAATTTCAAAAAAAAATTACCATATTCCTTTCAATTAATGAACTTGCAAGATTCTCTCAGCCTTA
>CAIYPC010000411.1 GCA_903927975.1 uncultured Bacteroidota bacterium
CAATAAATGTGATACATAATTCTGTACCATACGTTAGGAAAAATACCAAGTAAAAAATTAAATTTGTAGGTGCAAAGTGGTATGTCCTAATCGTGCAAAGTAGAAATGTCCTCTTGAAAAAGAAATCTGCTATTCATTTTAGCTGGCAAGTTAAAATGAAAGGAAGAGTTTCTGATGAAAAAAAATATCATCATACAAGAGGACATTATGGACAAAGTACTCATATTACAAAGAGTCGTCGACAAAAAAATGACACAAGCAGAAGCTGGAGAAGAGCTAAAAATTACAGGACGACATATTAGGAGACTGATAAAGAAGTTTAAACTTGAAGGGTGGGAAGGACTGGTTGTAAAAAAACAAGAGAGTCAAAAAAAATTTAAATCAGAATTTAGAGAAGAAGTTTTAGGATTTATACGCCAGCACTATTATGATTTTGGACCAACATTTGCTGTAGAAAAACTAAGAGAAAACCATGGGATTCAGATAAGTCGTGAAACTCTACGACAATGGATGATGGAAGAAAATATATGGAAAGGAAAAAAAAGGAAGAAAGCGAGAATTCATCAGAGCCGAGAGAGAAGGTCACGATTTGGAGAATTGGTTCAAATTGATGGATCTCCGCATGACTGGTTTGAGGGAAGAGCCGCAAAGTGTTGCCTTCTCGTCATGATCGATGATGCTTCAAGTAAGATTATATATATGCGTTTTGAAGTTACAGAAACAACATTTGGATACATGAGATGCATTGAAAAGCATCTCAAAAAATATGGAAGAGCTTTGGCCTATTACAGCGATAGACATAGCATTTTTAAAACAACACGGGAACAATGTATCGATCGATTATTAGAAGATACTCAATTATATCGAGCCCTTAAAGAGTTAGGGATAGAGCTTATTTGTGCAAATTCTCCCCAAGCGAAAGGACGTGTAGAAAGAGCAAATTCGACGTTGCAAGACCGGCTGATAAAAGAAATGAGGCTTAGAGGAATTTCCAGTATAGAAGAAGGAAATGCTTATCTTGAAGAATATATCGAACAACATAACAAAAAATTTAGTGTTGAACCAAGAAGCTCAGAAAATGCGCATCGGCCATTAAACAAAACAGAAAAAGAGCTTGATCTTATTTTAAGCAAACAAGAGACGCGGAAAGTGAGTAAAAATCTTGAGATCAGTTTTGAGAAAAAAATATATCAAATTAAGGGGGTTGGACATGGATACCGTTTAAGACAAGCAAACGTTACAATTTGTGAAACATTTAAGGGTGAGACAAAAATAATGTACCAAGGAAAAGAGCTTGAATACAATATCTTTGAGCCTGGAGGACCCAAGGAAGCTGATTCTAAAGATGTAAATCATATTATGGATAAGTTAGTGATAGCAGTGAAAAAGAGTTACCCACAGGGTCCACAAGCCCCTGCCCAGCTTAGCTATGAAAAGCTGCTGGGAGGGCTGTGGACTTATGGATAACTCACCCAACTAAAAACCAAAAGAGGACATTTCTATTTTGCACGATTAGGACATTTCTATTTTGCTTTGACAAAAAAAAATTTTACTTTCGGTTTTTTTGTTAAAAAAAGAC
>CAIYPC010000412.1 GCA_903927975.1 uncultured Bacteroidota bacterium
ATGCAGTTAATGCTGCTGATACTCTGGCTTGCAAATTGTCTTTGCTACCTTTTATAGTTTCTGGTTCATTATGAGATTTCAGGACGCCCACTATCTCGGTTACATGCGAAAATCTGTTTAATTGCGACAAGGCAAATAAAATCTTTTTCCTGAAAGCCCATTTTTTATCCCACTCACTCGAACGTATGATGCTTTTTTTGTTTGGAGTGCCGTTCTTAGTGCCAATTATTTCTGATGGAGAATCGATACTTTCAATGCCCAGTTCTTCCGCCAGTTCAAGAAAAGTTTCCATCTTAACTAATCTTGCGGAAAGCTCTTCCTTTTGTTTTCTTATATTATCAATATCGAATACTTTTTTCATATAAATACAATTAATATTTCAAAGATAGGATAAAAGATAGATATGCAATCAAAAAAAGATAGATAAGAATTTTCAACCTATTGTGGACAAACCGTTAATCTACCTAATGAGCGTATGGATACAGGTGATAGTAAGGGATGGGTTGGGGAGAGGTGGGATACAAGGTCACATAGAGAGGATATGGATATATACTAAAGAGATATAAGTATAAGTGAATTTATTCTGAAACATTTTTATAATTTTACGTTATGCCTAAAGAAAAGAAAAAAAGAGATAAAACTGGAAACAAATAAATCTGCTAAAGAATCTTCAATGACGTTTTATAACATCATTAAAGCATCAATGACTAATCTAACACCACTTCCAAAAAAGAAAACAACAAAAAAAATAATTTTTATGGCAACAACTGATTGCGAAATAGCGGGAACTAAATACAGAATGGATTTTGAAAAAAGATCTGAAAAGGGTGCAATAACTTATTATGGAACGCTGCTCACTACATTGCCATTGGTGTTTACTTATACTATTTTTTTTGATAAAAAAATTCAGCCGTTATTTACCCCTTTACAGATAGAACCATACAGGGAAAACGCAATTATAATTGCACTTCATCACTACGAAAAGAATAACAATGATGGCAGATTTGGTGATTAATTAATGTAGCTAATAATCCAAAGCGAAAAGAAAGCGTAATGAATGCAAGAAGTTATAGAGTAAATCTGGTTCTTTCACCAGTAGATTTTCCCGCAATAAAAGGATTAGGGGAGTCGTCAGTTTTCTTCCAATCAGAACCGTATCTCATTAATAATAACGTGGTATTGGACATAACTAAGAAATATATTCTTATTGAAACGGCTAACAATAAAGAGCATGAGATCTTAAAAGCGCAATCGGTGTATGAAATACCAGCTAAGGAAATAAAAAGTAGAGAAGATGTATATGAATTTTATAAGGATGCCTTGTTGAGCCTTAACGAAGCATATCAACATGCACGAAGGCAAATGCCAACCCTTTTTAATATAACATTACAGACCCCACCAATAGAGAACTACAAAGGAGAGATAGACCGTGTTTTTAATTTATTAAATAGTCGAAACTAAAGAAAGCAACAAAGAAAAAATGAGAATAGATACCTTAGAAAATATAGCTGGATTTCTATTGATTATGTTTATTCTTTATAAAGGATTCAATTGGGTTTTTAAGAAGAAGAAATAGTATAAAAATATTTTTTATCCCGCGTGGTCTAACACGTATATACTCTCCTCGCCTGACCAACAACATCATCCCTCTCGAAAATGCGTTAGCAATCCAAAATCATTAAATACTTTTGCAAATGTCCATTTCAAAAAATGACAGACCAGCATTGATATTAGTTGATATCCAAAAAGGGTTTGATGATATCAATTATTGGGGCGGACAAAGAAATAATCCCGATGCCGAGATAAATGCAGGCAAACTTCTAAAACTCTGGAGAGATAATAAACTTCCTTTATTTCATATTCAACATTGTTCTTCAAACCCTAAATCATTACTTCATGATACAAAAGAAGGAAATGAATTTAAAGAAATCACAGCCCCAATTGATGATGAGCCTGTCATTAAAAAAAATGTGAACAGTGCATTTATCGGCACAAACCTAAAGGAGCAACTTGACAATGCGAAGATTTCAACACTTGTCATTATTGGTTTAACAACAGATCATTGTATTTCCACCACTACTCGCATGGCAGGGAATTTTGGTTATAACACTTTTCTAGTTTCAGATGCTACCGCGACATTTAATAAAAAAGGATTGGACGGACAGAATTTTTCTGCGGAGCTCATTCACGAAACTGCGCTTGCAAGTTTAAATGAAGAATTTGCTACAGTTGTTACAACAGACTTTTTATTAGAAAATATTTAATGCAGCAAAAAAGACAATGACTGCCAACGCCAAAGTTTTACAAAAAAAAGCCTGAATAAATGATTGTGGCAAGTGATGCTGCAGCTTGTAAAGACGCAATGCATTGCGTCTTTATGGGGAGTCCGTCACATAAATGAAACAGCTTTCCATAATTTAAACACCCTCCACCATTACGCAGCGATATTGCCCACCTTTTAAACGATGCTGTAGCGCTTCGTTATATGCAGGGCTATTGTACCATGCTTTCGCATCTGCCATTGCGGGAAATTCAAGAATGATCACACTTTCTACTGCCGGGCCTTCTATCACTTCAAATTTAGTGTGCGAAGCCAACACTTTCACCGGATGCCCGGCAAAGCCAGATGCAGCTTTCTTCACATAGTTTTCCATCTCTTTAGGGTCAATTACTTTTTCGCGCATAAAAATTACATAAGCTGGCATAATAATTAATTTAAAAAGATGAATTGCTGTTGATGAAATTTATTTTCATACAATCTTAATCTCGGTTATGCAAAGTTATGTCACACATCGAAAATAATCACCTACGAATAGCTGGCAGAATCCATTCATACATTTTCACACTTAACTAAACACTACCTTATTTATATTTGAACTCGTATAAATCCAAAAAAATTATTCATGGACAAAATAAAAATCTCCACGGCTCAATTTGAAAACAGAAGCGGCGACAAAGTCTATAATCTTTCTGTAATAGAAAAGCTTTCACAAAAAGCATCTGAAGAAGGCTCGAACGTAATTGCGTTTCATGAATGTTCGATTACAGGTTACAGCTTTGCAAGAAATCTTTCCAAAGAACAAATGCTTGCCATCGCAGAATTTATTCCTAACGGAGAAAGCGTTCTGAAACTGACAGAAATAGCAAAGAAGTTTAACATCGCGATATTAGCCGGGCTCTTTGAAAAAGATGAACATAATAATTTATTCAAAGCTTACGTGTGTGTTAATAAAAACGGACTGGTTGCAAAATTCAGAAAACTTCATCCTTTCATCAATCCACACCTCACGCCCGGAAACGAGTATTGTGTTTTTGATTTGCAAGGGTGGAAATGTGGCATCTTAATTTGTTACGATAATAATATTATTGAAAACGTGAGGGCAACAACATTGTTAGGAGCTAATATTATTTTCATGCCGCACGTAACGATGTGTACGCCTTCAACCCGACCTGGCGCAGGCTTTGTTAATCCTGAACTTTGGAAAAATCGCGAAGCTGATCCCACTTCACTGCGATTGGAATTTGATGGAATGAAAGGTCGTGGTTGGTTAATGAAATGGCTGCCTTCACGAGCTTATGATAACGGAGTGTATGTTGTTTTCTCAAACCCTATTGGTATGGATGACGATCAATTAAAAAACGGTTGCTCTATGATCATCGACCCTTTCGGAGATGTGCTTGCAGAATGCAGATCGTTCGATGACAGTTTTGTAACAACTATAATCACTCCTGAAAAGCTAACACAAGCAGGAGGCTACAGATATATAAAAGCAAGGCGACCGGAATTATACAAAGACATCATCGGGAAAGATCACAAATCGGAACAGAAAGTAGTTTGGCTTGATGCAGACAAAAAATAAAAGCCACTTGAATGTTTTGGAGTGCCAAATACCAACAACATCATCATTCACGAAAATCTGTTAATAATCCAAAATCATTTACAAAGTTGTTTTATATAATCTCCAAAAATCTTTTCTCCAAAAAAATTTAATAATTATTTGTCTACTAATTTTGTAGACTAATAATTTCCCCATATTTTTGTTGAATGATTATTCAACTACAAA
>CAIYPC010000413.1 GCA_903927975.1 uncultured Bacteroidota bacterium
GCAGGTAATACAGATTGGAAAAAAGAAAATGGATTATTATCTATTTGGCTTTTAGGAATGATGACACCATCAGAACAAACAACAGTAATCATTCCGTTTCTTCCTGAGAGAAATATTCATGACTATATCACTGATAATTATTTCGGTGCAATTGCCCCCGATAGATTACAAATTAAGGACAGCGTTTTATATTTGAAATGCGATGGAAAGTCGAGAGGTAAAATTGGTTTGTCGCCAGCCATTGCAAAATCAATTGCAGCTAGTTACGATTTTAAAAATAATGTGCTGAGCCTGATATTTTTTCCGGTTGATAGAAACGGAATGTATGTGAACTCCAAATGGGAATTGCAAAAGCAACCATACAAAGGTGATGTTGTAAATTCATATAATGATGGACCCTTAGCAGATGGTTCACAACTCGGACCATTTTATGAAATCGAATCTTCATCATCAGTGAAAGAATTAAAAAAAGGAGAGAAGCAAGAACATAAACAAGTCACTTGTCATTTGCAGGGAGATTATAATGATCTCAAAAATATTGCGAAGCAATTGCTGGGTGTGAATTTGGATGAGCTTAAGAAATAAGTGGTAAGTTGTAAGTGATAAGTAGTAAGTATTCAATAACAGTTAATATTAATTTTTTGTATTTCATTTTTAGGGCTTTGATGATGGTAAACGAATTGACCATTCACCATTGACCATTGACCATTCACAATTCACCAATGCATTTATACAAAACACTCAAAGCAAATATCCTCCTTGCCGACAAGAAATCATTTTTAATAAATGAAGAATGGGACGTGCTCATCAACCGCAAAAATCTTTTTGAACATCTTTCATCTTTTAAAAAAGAATTGAATGAGATGACAGAAGCGGAATGCAAAAAATATATGCAGGATGTATTGGCTCCGATTGGAAAACAGGAAGTGTGGGCAGCAGGAGTAACGTATATGCGTAGCCGCGATGCGCGAATGGAAGAATCTAAAAATGCTGGTGGCGGCGATTTCTATCAGAAAGTATATGATGCAGAAAGACCGGAGCTTTTTTTTAAAGCATTGCCGCATCGTGTGGTGGGCAATCATCAGCAAGTTAATATCCGCAGGGATTCCACATGGAATGTGCCTGAGCCTGAACTTACTTTATTCATCAATTCGTTTGGTGAAATTCAGGCTTATACTGTTGGCAATGATATGAGCTCAAGAAGTATCGAAGGTGAAAACCCTCTATACTTGCCACAGGCAAAATCTTATGAGCGAAGTGCTGCATTAGGACCTTGCCTGTATGTTACCGAAAAACCAATTTCAAAAGAAACGAATGTCTCAATCCAAATAAAGAGAAATAACGAAGAAGTTTTTTCTGGCAATATTCAATTAAACCGAATGAAACGCGAGCTCACAGAATTAGCAGGATTTCTTTTCAGGGAATGTGATTTTCCGGTGGGCTGTTTTTTGATGACGGGCACTGGCGTTGTTCCTCCCGATCATTTTACATTGAATGTGAATGATGAAGTTAATATTACCATTGAAGGAATTGGAACGTTGACAAATGTGGTGGGGGTGAAAGGTTGAGCGGTTGATAGGTTGAATTGTTGAAAGGTCGGGAAGACGGAAAGTCAGTAAAGTCCGGAAGAATGAATGCCGTTGCGAGTTTATAAGTTGAAGGGTTGAATTGTTGAAATGCGAGCAGAGGCGTAGCCTCGGTTCATATTGTAGCAACGGATTTCAATCCGTTGTAATCAGAAAAATAAGGCTAAAATCGTGCCTGTCCCGTAAAGCGGGAGTTAGGACATTACGAACTTGCCGATTATGAAACTAAAGCTCAGTAGAAAACTAAGAGTACAAGAGTGCGACGCAAGAATGTCCAATAGAATTGATTAGCTCGTAA
>CAIYPC010000414.1 GCA_903927975.1 uncultured Bacteroidota bacterium
AAGATTCCTCCTTCGTCGGAATGACAGATCAAGTATATGCAACTGATCGTTTTTTGAGTACAAGGGCACACTTCAGGATCTGTCAGGAATAACAGATCCTGAAGCAAATTCAAATTTGCAATAAATCAAAAATCCTATTTCTCGATCTGTCATTCCGACGAAGGAGGAATCTCAGCGGTTTGAAAAATAACATTGCTTAAAATTGTGAAGTAATATTCGATGATTAATATAGTCGCAAATCATGAACCCGAAGTTCAATAGAATATCAACAGTAGAAAAGCCCGCCGCGGCGGGAGAATGCTCAATACTAGCAATCAGTTTGGCTCAAAAGAAAAAAACTTCACTAAAAACCCCGCCATCTTATCTTTGCAACCGAATAATTTTAATTAAAAAATGATGGCTACAAAGAAATCTATTGAAGAGATTATTTCGAGTGAAAATGATAAATCGCTGCAACAAATTGGCGAAAAAGTTTTTAATAAAAAAAGACTGAATGAGGAAGATGGTGTAATGCTTTTTGAACGGGCATCCCTACCCTACGTTGGCGCACTCGCAAACTATGTTCGCGAAAGCTTGCATGGTGATAAAACTTATTTCAATCGAAATTTTCATATTGAGCCCACGAATGTTTGCGTGTTCTCTTGTGCATTCTGCGCATACTCACGGTTGTATGCAAACCGTGAAGAAGGCTGGGAACTCAGCGCAGAGCAAATGATGCACATCATTAAAAGCTACGATGGAAAACCCGTCACAGAAGTACATATTGTGGGTGGTGTTCACCCAAAATTGAACATGCAGTTTTTTATTGACGTGATGAAACAAATAAAAGCACATCGTCCAGATCTTCACATCAAAGGTTATACTGCCGTTGAATTGGATTACATGTTCCGCAAAGCAAAAGTTTCTGCAGAAGAAGGATTGAAAATTTTACAAGAGGCTGGATTGAATTCTTTGCCGGGAGGAGGCGCAGAAATTTTTCATCCTGAAATACGCGAACAGATTTGCGCAGATAAAGTAAACGCAGATGGCTGGCTACAAATTCATGAAGCAGCGCACAAACTTGGCATGCACAGCAACGCAACTATGTTGTATGGTCATATAGAAAAATATTGGCATCGCGTTGATCACATGGAACGTTTAAGAAAATTGCAGGATAAAACTCATGGCTTCAATACTTTCATACCATTAAAATTCCGCAATAAAGACAATGACATGAGTCATGTGAAAGAAAGCACCGTCATTGAAGACATGAAACTGTATGCAGTTGCAAGATTATACATGGATAATTTCCCGCACCTGAAAGCATACTGGCCAATGCTTGGGAGACAAAGCGCACAGCTCACGTTATCATTTGGTGTGAACGATTTGGATGGCACCATTGATGATTCTACAAAGATTTATTCAATGGCAGGAAGTGAAGAACAACATCCTTCATTAACGACTTCACAATTGGTTTCATTAATAAAGCAGGCGAAACGTGAACCTGTTGAAAGAGACACTTTATATAATGTGATAAAGAATTATAAAGACATTGATGTAATGGAAATGGAAAAAAATGTTTTATACAATTAGTGCTTTTGTGAATGGTGAATAATAAAACTTCGCATCTCATGAATTATGTAAGAGTTGTTTTATTAATAGTGCTTTTGTCGTTTTCGAAATCAGGCATTTCTCAAAACAATTCACAACCAGCTTTTAAAATAATTCCTCTTGGCGTAAAAGGTGGATCCGACGAAAGCAATCTTTCTTCATATATGGTTGCGCCTTTTCATTCAGATAATTATATATGCCTTGATGCAGGCACCTTATATTTTGGCATTCGGCAAGCTATTAATAAAAAAATATTTTCGGGAAATGCAGCTTCTATTTTAAGAAATAACGTTAAAGGATATCTGATTTCTCATCCGCATCTAGATCATGTAGCAGGGCTAATCATCAATTCTCCAGATGATTCATCAAAAAAAATTTACGGTCTGCAATTTTGTCTCGATGTGATAAAGAGCAATTATTTTACCTGGAAGAATTGGGCAAATTTTTCAAACGAAGGTGATAAGCCAACGCTCAACAAATATCAGTATGCAGTGCTTGATACGGGAAAAGAAACAGCTATAGAAAATACTGAAATGACCGTTCAGTCTTTTTTATTGAGCCATTCAAATCCTTACCAAAGCACTGCATTCCTGATCCGCAATAACGAAAATTATCTTTTGTATTTAGGCGACACGGGCGCTGATGAAATAGAAAAAAGCAATAAACTCTTTTTGTTATGGCAAGCCGTTGCCCTATTAATAAAAGCAAAAAAATTAAAAGTCATCTTTATTGAAACATCCTTTCCTGATGAACAGCCATCAAAACAACTCTTTGGTCATCTCACTCCTACCCTCTTAATGAATGAAATGTCAACACTGAGCAAATTAACAGGCGTTGATGCCATGAAAGATTTCCCAATTGTTATTACTCATATAAAGCCTTTAGCAAATGATGCAGAAGAAAAAATAAAAACTGAATTAATTAAAGAAAATTTATTGAATCTACGACTGGTTTTCCCCAAGCAAGCTGAAAAACTTGAGTTTTAAAATATATCAATTTAACCTTCACTGCTTCTGAAACTTTTCAAAAACTTCGAATGATCCACTGGCATCTGATTTTATTGTTGTCCAGTTTTTTTCATCTTCCAGCTTGATATAATAATCTGTACTCACATCTGTCGATACTTCTGTAATCCCAAAAATCTTTTTATCAGCATATTTCTTTTTGATTTTATACAGAATATTTACGGGCAGATTATCTTCCCCATAATATCTTTTCGAACGCAAATA
>CAIYPC010000415.1 GCA_903927975.1 uncultured Bacteroidota bacterium
TAAAAGTTGATTGGGTTGATAGGTTGAATAACAAGATCGGTATCAAATACAATAATATTACAATAGAAACACAAATGGCTCAATTTTTCAATTGAGCCATTTGCATATTGAGCTATTATAAAATCAATCTTTCACTTTTACATCAATCGCTGCTTTTTGTTTTGCTTTGGCTGCTTCATTGAATTCAGGGATTTGCTTTTCGATAATTGTTTTTAATTTTTCCAATTGCACATCCACTCTTGCCGCAAGTGAATTGAATGATTCATACATTGCAGCAGTGGGCTTCGCATCAGCCCCTATGATAGCTGCATTAACTGCGCTTAATTTTTCTTCGAGGCGCATAGGGAAACGAAGATTGTCTTCGCCTGCTTTTATTTTGTTATTGTACAATGCATCTTCAATCGCCGTCAAAGAATCAATAATAGGTTTTGAAGAAGTTTTGAATGGCTTTGCATCTGCAGAATCTTCAATCTTGTCAACAAACGCATTTAGCTGATCACGCACAGAACGGATCTGCTTTGTCGCTTTGCCAACCTCATTTAATTTGTTATGCATTTTAATCGCTAAATCTAATTGCTCTTTCAAATCAGCAGTAGTGAAATTATTTCGCGGATCATTTATGACATTGAAATTTTGTGTTTGCAATAATGAATCACCGAGAAATAGTTTAGCTTGATATGCGGCGGGCACCGCAGTTGGTCCACCTAATGATCCCTCGAATGTTGCACTCGCATCGCCTTTTGCAGATGGATATTGAATATCCCACACAAACACGTTCATTCCAGTATCGATGCTCAATAATCCCGGACGTTTTGCTTTGCTCTCATAATAATCTTTTGAAACTTTTACGACTTCACCTTTGTTGTCTTTGATACTTGAATAAGTGATGATGCTGTCACCAGAAGCAGTATAAAATTTCAATTTTACTTCTTTATCAGGTTTTGATTTTAAATAATAGCGAACGATCACACCATTCGGGGCATTTTGACCTTCCTGCACATTAGGATCTTCAATATATCCGCCGCCTGTCCTATATGAATCTCGCGGTTTAAAAAGCCAGCTATTTGATTTTGCAACTTCATCGCTCAATTGATAAAGCGAAGTAATATCATCCAAAATCCAGAACGAGCGACCATGTGTCGCTATTACTAAATCCTTATCTCTTGTTTGAATCTGAATATCACGAACCGGTGTGTTCGGTAAATTTAATTGAAGGCTCTGCCAATGTGCACCATCATCAAACGAAATATAAATGCCTGTTTCAAGGCCGCAATATAAAATCCCTTTCTTGTTCGGATCTTCTCTCACACAGCGATTGTAAGTGTTCGCCGGAAGCCCATTGATAATCGGCATCCATGTTTTTCCATAATCATTTGTTTTAAAAATGTATGGCTTGGTATCATCGCTCATATATCTTGTTGCAGAAACATAACAAGTAGCAGCATCAAAATGCGATGGCTCAACATAACTTATCATAGCCCAGTCTGGTAAAGCTTTGGGCGTAACGTTTGTCCAGTTCTTCCCATCATCAACAGTAACATGAACGAGCCCATCATCGGAGCCAGCCCAAATCACACCTTGTTTCACCGGCGATTCTGCCAATGCAAAAACATCTGCATATACCTCAGCTCCGGTATTATCTAAAGTGATGGGTCCTCCACTTGGCTTTAAAGTTTTCGGATCATGGCGTGTTAAATCGGGGCTGATCACTTTCCATGTTTGCCCACCATCTATTGTGCGCACAACATAATTAGATCCTGCATACATCATTTTATTATTATGCGGAGAAAATGCAATAGGGAAAGTCCAGTTGAAACGAAATTTATAATCTTCTGCGCCAGCGCCCTGATGCAATTCAGGATCGGGAGAAACTGCGCGATACTGATTTGTTTTTTTATTGAATGTAGTTAGCTGTCCATCATATTCGCCACCATAAGTGATGTCAGGATTTGTAGGATCTGGAACGATATAGCCAGCTTCGCCACCTGCAACAGGATACCATTCTTTGTTGCCGATTGTAAAATCATTTGTTCGGCTTGCGATCCTGATGCTGCTATTGTCTTGTTGCGCTCCATAAACATTGTATGGAAAATCATTATCAAGGTTCACATGATAAAATTGTGCAGTTGGCAAATCAATATCGCTGAAATTTTTTCCTGCATCGAAGGTAACCTGCGGTCCTCCGTCATCTGCCATGATCCAGTTGTTTGCATTATCAGGATTGATCCACATGTTATGATTATCACCATGACGATTCTGAACCCTCGTCCAATTTGCACCTCCATCAATAGACTTCCAAAATTCAACATTCAAAACATAGACAGTGTTCTCATTTTTTGTGTCGGCAAAAATTTGACTGAAATACCAATAGCGTTGCGTGAGATCATTTTGTGTGTTAATGACTGACCAATTCTCTCCGCCATCATCTGAACGGAACACGCCGCCGTGCTCATTCTCAACAATTGCGTATAACCGAAGCGAATTAACAGCAGAAACAGTGCAGATTATTTTTCCCATCGTGCCTTTTGGCATGCCAGGGTTTTCGGAAATTAATTTCCATGTGTTGCCGCCATCCTTTGATTTATATAAGCCACATCCTTTGCCACCACTGCTCAATGAATATGGTGTGCGATGTGCCCGCCACATAGATGCATATAATATCAA
>CAIYPC010000416.1 GCA_903927975.1 uncultured Bacteroidota bacterium
CTGCCTTCAGTAAAAGAATTGTAAGGCGCACTATAAACATTTTGAGGAAAAGTATCTGAAAAATAATTATAGCTGTAAGGATAAAATTGCAGGCCGATTTTTGATTCAACCACCAATCCTTTTATCGGTTCTATATCAATATAGCTTGAACCTATCACGCCTGCATTATAACCATGATTATTTTCCAGCGCATTTCTTTGGCCAAGCACAGGATTGTTGCCTCCGGGATGAAATGATTTGCTGTCTGTGATTCCTTTAGGTCCTGAATAATTTCCAGCGATATCATAAATTGGCATCAAAGGACTGCGGTTATATAAGTCTCCAAAAAAACCTTGCGGATTGTGATTTCCCCCGCCAACACTATTGCCCTGACTAAAAGAAAATTGCATATTCTCACCAACCTTCAACCATTTTGTTGGCTTAAATTCTGTATTTACCCTGAGAGAATATCTTCTAAAATAAGTTCCAGTTAATATTCCTTTGTTATCAAAGAAATTAAACGAAAGAGCATAGTTGCTTTTATCAGTCGCACCACTTAATGAAAGCTGATGGCTTTCGCTAAAGGCTTGCCCCAGCACAGATTTAAACCAGTCAGTGCCTTGTTTATTTGTTTTTAATATTCTGTAGTTTGAAAAATTATACAAAGAAGCATCTGCTGCAGGATCGCCTGCGTTGGCAATAATCGGTGCACCTGCATTTCTTTCAATAATATAATCAGGCAACACTGCACTGCTCCCATTTCCATAGTATGGATCACTTAATGAAAGACCAGAATTGTTTAAATATCCCCAATAGGCATTTGCATATTGTTGCGGACTGATTGTATGAGGATATTTGATAGGCGTTTCCCAGTCAGCATAGCTGCTATATTCCAATTTTGGGGCACCAATTTTTCCTGTCTTCGTTGTTATCACAATTACACCATTTCCGCCTTCAGCACCGTACAATGATGTGATTGAAGGATCTTTTAATATCGTTATGGTTTCAATATCATTTGGGTTAATAAGATTATTGCCTCCTCTCATCTGAACACCATCAATAACATAAAGCGGATCATTATCGCCATTGGTACCAAATCCGCGTATGCGCACTACTGCCGTGCTTCCTGGGCCACCTTGATCGTCAACGCTCACACCAGCAACACGACCTTGCAATATGCTGCCTACATCAGTTGCGGGTGTTTGTGCAACCACATCCGCGGAAATTGTTGACACTGCTCCCGTAACATCTCTTTTTGATTGTTTGCTATATCCAGTCACAACCACTTCGTTCAATGCATTGTTAGCTGCTTTTAGTTGAAATGCAAGATCGATCGTTTGATTATCTACTATTGTAATTTCTTTGACCAAAGTCTGATATCCTATTGCTGAAATTCGTAAGCTATATTTCCCTGGATTTAGTTTAATGCTGAATTCGCCTTGGACATTTGCAGAAGTGCCTTCGGCTCCTCTTGTCACAATGGAAGCACCAGCAACGGGCTCACCTTTTTCGTTGGTGATTTTTCCTTTAACGCCGCCAACAAATTGCTCAATTGTTAGCGTTGTTGTTTGATTAACATCAGCAGTTTTTTTATCTTCTTGAAAAATAATTATTTTATTTCTTACAAGTTTGTATGATAACTGCGTGTTCGTTAAAAGTGTTTCTAATAATTTCTCGAGGGGGTATAAATCTTTTGCAAGCGTGATGCTTTTATAAACATCAACCTGACGTTTGTTATATGCAAAACGAAAATCAGTTTGCTTTTCAATTTTGCTGAAAGCCGTTTTGAGCGGTTCATTGTTCATCTCAAGATTTACTTTCACTTCATTTAGATCTTGCGCTTTGCCTGGGGCCGCCATCAGCAGTTCGCAGAAGGTAAAACTCATCGCAATCGTGAGGCAACTTAATTTCATGATCCAAGACCTTTTTTTAATTAGACAAGCAGGAAGCATGGAGCGCATCCATCCTTCACGCGGAAATAAAAATTCCATAGTTTTGATATGTTTTAAATAGTTAAGCCAATTGTTTGAAACAACCCGCATCCCGGCTCCACCCGGGATGTTTTTGTTGATGATGGTCGAGGTTCGTATGGTCGATGACCGATCCCAGTCATTAGATCATGGTCCTTCTTCGAAACACTGATTTATTCTCATATAGCAATTATTATTTCGTTAGATTATCAATTCAGACTTTTCGATTATCATAAACACTCTTATCTCCTCACACAACCATCAACCATCGCTCATTCATTCATAAACACTCTTGCCTCCTCACTCGACCATCCACCATCGTTCATCGCCCAACTACTCTCCGCATCCCTTCCCATCAATCACAACCTTATTCTTTGTGACCTTATAATTTGTTTTAGTCACGCCACATATAACCGTCAGCATTTCTTCCATCATATCATCCTCGGAAAATGTAGCAGTCACCCTGCAATTTTTTATTGCATCATTTGCGAACTCAACAGTAGTATTAAATCGCTGCTCGATTTTTTTAGCCGCATCGAGCATCGTCATATCATTAAAAACAATTTCACTTGGCTTCCATGCAAGAATCGGTTTTGTGTCAACGGCTTTTTCAATAAATTCTTCTGTGTACTTACTAAAGCTGATTTGTTGATTGGCTGTTATCAAACCCAAACTTTTATTTTCTTTAAGCACCTGCACCTTGCCTCTGGTAACAGTCACTTCGATAGATTTATCTGAAGGATATGCTTTGATATCGAATGCAGTTCCCAGAACGCGGATGGTTATCTTTCCTGTGTGAACAAGAAAAGGCTGATGTGGATTATGCTTGATATCAAAATATCCTTCGCCTGTGAGATACACTTCACGGTTAGTGCCAGCAAATGAAGAAGGATAATTTAATTTACTTTCTGCATTTAATATCACAGTGCTGCCGTCTGGCAAGTGAATGGTTTGTGTTTGATTAACGGCTGGAATATTTTTAGGAACCACAGGCTGTGCACTTGCAACCTGCTTGGAAACATTTGTTTTCTTTTCAGTAAAATAAAAATAAGAACCTGCGATGCCGATAAGAATAATAATAGCAGCAGCAATCTTCATCCAAAGTTTTCTACGATTAATATTTTGTTGAGAGATCAAAATCAGGTCATCTTCCTGCGAAGCAGAAATATTGCTGTACATTTTTTCCCAGTCAACACTATTATCAGTATGATCATCTTTAAATCTTTCCCACAGTTCGCGCATTGGCTCAGCCAGTGTTTCATCAACATCAGCTTGCTGCAGCAAAGCGACAAGTTCTTCCACTTCTTCATTCGAACATTGCTGCCTAACATATCTATCAAAAAGAAATTTCAGCCTTTGGGAATGGCTCATGTGTTGGAATTAAAAGTTTTGGTCAATGCCTTCGCACATTAATAAAGACACGCGGGAAAGGAAGAAGGACTAGTTGGGGTTGAAAAAAAGTTTGTGGTTTGTAGTTTGTAGTTCTGATGAAAGGCGGCAAGTTATGGTCGGTAGAGATTTGCTGTTATTAGATCAGATAGCATATACAAATGTCATATAAACAAAAAGCGAGACATTAAGCCTCGCTTTTATTGTGCGGAAGAAGAGATTCGAACTCTCACACCCTTTCGGGCGCTACCACCTCAAAGTAGTGCGTCTACCAATTTCGCCACCTCCGCAAGATAGTGACCAGTCACAAGTAACAAGTTACCAGTTGGGTGGCTGCAAATGTAGAAAAAAAATTTTATCTATATCTTGTCTTCTTGTGCCTTGAATTCTTGTCACTTGTTTCTTATTATTTTTTCAATTCAATCCTAAACGTTGTTCCCTTGCCGGGCTCTGAATGTTTCACAAATAATTCTCCGTTGTGATATTGTGCTATAATGCGCTTCGAGAGGCTAAGTCCTAATCCCCACCCACGTTTTTTTGTAGTGAACCCTGGCTTAAAAACTTTTTGCAGGTTATATTTTGCAATGCCTTTTCCAGTATCGCTCACATCAATAAAAATTTCTTTCTTCTGATTAATAATGTCAATATGAATTTCACCTTTGCCTTCCATCGCATCAAGCGCATTTTTCAAAAGGTTTTCAATCACCCAATCAAATAATGGCGGCGATATCATGGCAATCGCTTCTTCACTGCCATGTGTATCCGTAGTAAAAACGACTTTGCCTGAAGATCTTTTCTTTATATAATCTACCATGCTTTGTATCTGGGCGATCACGTCTTTTTCTTCGAGCTTTGGCTTGCTGCCAATTTTTCCAAATCGATCAGTCACTAATTTCAATCGCCCCACATCTTTTTGCATTTCATTCACGATCTTTTGGTCGGCAGAACTTTCTTTCATCACCTCGATCCATCCTTCAAGTGATGAAACGGGAGTACCCAACTGATGCGCGGTTTCCTTTGCCATGCCAGCCCAGAGCTGGTTCTGGGTTGCCCTGTTTCGAATGGTAATAGAATATATAGTGAAGAAAATAAAAATCGCGACGATCACTAACTGTATCAGTGGAAAATATCTCACTTCTTCCAACAAAACAGTGTGACCATAATAATATCTGTTTGCCGTGTAGCTAGGCGTGTCCGTTAGTTTAATCTCAATCGGCAGGTGTTCCGATTTAAATGTTTTCAATTTTTTATATAGATAATCTTTATCGTTTACAGCCTTTGCTGAATCAAGATTTACATATCCGCTGATGCTGTCTTTTTCATTTGTTTCAATGATTGGAATGGATTGTTGTTCGTTGCGTATTAAATTAGGCAGCGTAAGATCCGGACTGTTCATGATGGCTTTGCTCGCAGCTACCCATTGCTCCACTTTTTGTTTTTCCTCATCCGCTATTTTGTTTGCGAGGTATCGGGAATAAAAAACAGTGCCGGTCACAATACCGATGGCTATAATAGCAACAAGCGTTCTCCAATTGAGCTGCGGCTGAATCATGCGCCGAATTTATGATATTATTTTGTGGTCGAGGTGAGAGCTTTTGTAGCCCAGAGGTGACACCTTTCCGAAAAGCTGTCACCTCTGGGCTACAACGTCCCTGGCAGTGTTGAAATGTTGATTGGTTGAAATGTTGAATAGCATTCCTTATCTGCGATGCGGCTTTTATTCGGTCAGATTATTTCAGCCCGATAGATCTATAGAAATCCGAAATTCCCGAACCCGCCCCTCATTATCAATTATTAATTAATAATTATTAATTCATCTCTATTTTTGACACCTAATATTACCAAACATCAGTGTCTCCCAAAGTCGCAATTGTTATACTCAACTGGAATGGCCGCAATTTTCTGCAGCAATTTCTCCCATCCGTTCTGCAAAGCACTTATGAAAATAAAGAAGTGATTGTGGCTGATAACGCGTCCACGGATGATTCTGTACATTTCCTTCAGCAAAATTTCCCTTCGGTAAAAATTATTTTGTTGAAAGAAAATTATGGTTTCGCGAGAGGATATAATGAAGCATTGAAATTTGTTCAGAGCGATTATTATATCCTGCTTAATTCTGATGTTGAAGTAACGCCACAATGGATTGAGCCGCTTATTGAAATGATGGAAGCAAACAAAACTATCGGTGCGGCACAACCGAAAATGCTTTCTTATGATAATAAAGAAATGTTTGAATATGCTGGC
>CAIYPC010000417.1 GCA_903927975.1 uncultured Bacteroidota bacterium
AGTTAAAAAATACCCAGATTTCTGCGGTTAAAATGTAAAATTAACCAGCAGAAACAGGCAAAAAAATCGTTGTGAGAAGATTTTTATTTTCAAAATTGATCAGAAGGAGGGGTTGATGGTTCATAGTTGATAGTTCATGGCAATACAGCAGCATGCTATGAACCATGAACTATTACCACAACAAATCAACTTAATAATCGATCACCTGCTCTTCAATGGCCGCTGGAATTTCGCGCCATTCATATTGTTGGTTGCGCAACTGTGGTTCAAAGCCGGCTTCGCTAATGGCTTCTTGTATGCCCTTTGCAGTGAACCTGTGTGGCGCACCAGCAGCGCTCACTACATTTTCCTCAAGCATGATACTTCCAAAATCATTAGCACCGGCGTGCAAACAAATCTGCGCAGTTTGTTTTCCAACGGTAAGCCACGATGCCTGAATGTTTTTTACGTTTGGCAACATAATGCGGCTCATCGCAATCATCTTAATGTATTCTTCCGGAGTGGTGAGGTTATGAACTCCGCGAATTTTTGTGAGCAGGGTATCAACATCTTGAAAAGTCCACGGAATAAAAGCTAAAAAACCTTTTGCTGACTCAGGTTTTCTCGATTGCACTTCCCTGATTTTTGCAAGATGTTCAAACCTTTCTTCAATTGTTTCCACATGACCAAACATCATTGTTGCAGAAGTGGTGATATGCAGTTTGTGTGCTTCGTGCATAATATCAAGCCACTCCTGCGCTCCGCATTTTCCTTTGCTTATGAGGCGTCGGACCCTGTCTACCAAAATCTCTGCACCTGCGCCAGGCAATGAATCCGTTCCTGCTTTTTTTAGCGCAGCAAGCACGTCATGATGACTCATCTTTTCGAGTTTGCAGATATGTGCCACTTCCGGCGGCCCAAGTGTGTGAAGCTTAAGCCGTGGATATAATTCTTTTAGCTCACTGAAAAGATCTGTATAAAACTGTAAACCCAATTTTGGGTGATGGCCGCCCTGAAGTAATAATTGATCCCCTCCCCAACGGAATGTTTCTTCTATTTTTCTTTTATAGGTAGCCATATCCGTTATATAAGCATCACCATGACCAGGCACACGATAAAAATTGCAGAATTTACAATTGGCAATGCATACATTGGTTGTGTTCACGTTCCTATCTATCTGCCAAGTAACTTTTCCGTGCGGAACCTGCTTCTTTCTAAGCTCGTTGGCAACATACATTAGCTCTGTAAGCGGTGCATGTTCAAATAAAAACACACCTTCATTTATATCCAAAAAATCAAAGCGTAAAGCTTTGTCGTATAGTTCTGTGAGGTTCAATTTGTATCGATTTAATAAAAGCAAATTTAGTACAGCGCAGCATCAATGCAACATTTTGCTTAAAAGGTTTGCCTTACATATAACAAAGTGATATATTTATTATAAACCTTATTGAAGAGGAAGGGTTAACTTAACTGCTTACAACATTTTGCCTGCCATGCAAAACATTAAGACCGGACTGCCAATTCTTTCAAAAGATGCTTATGCGATGTTTTCCAAAACCCTGTTTATCGCTACATTAATATTTTTATTTACAGGAAATAAGGCTTGGGCACAAGAAGAATTTATTTCCCCTCCATCACACCTGTTAAGCACTGTACCATTCCGCGTTCTAAATGGTGGCATCGTTGTGGTTAGACTAAAATTTGGAAATTATGCCGACTCATTAAATTTCATTTTCGATACCGGCAGTGGTGGAATTTCGCTCGATTCAAGCACTTGCGATCGGTTGCAGATAAAACCAAAACCATCTGACAAAACCATTCGCGGCATTGCCGGCATACGTAACGTTAGCTTTGTTTATAACGAAACCATACATCTTCCGTCGCTGACTGTCGATAGCTTGAATTTTCATGTAAACGATTATAGCATTCTAACAAGCGTGTATGGGGAAAACATTGATGGCATCATCGGTTATAGTTTTTTGAACAGGTATATAGTAAAGATTGATTATGACAGTTCGAAAATTTATGTTTTTTCAAAAGGCCCGATGAAGTATCCAAAGGGAGGTTATTTATCACATCCATTTATTATTAGTCTCCCAGTGGAAACCGCTACAGTACGTGATAACACGAATATTACCGGCCGCTTTTATTTCGACACCGGTGCAGGCTTGTGTCTTTTGTTATCAACAGACTTTGTTTCAGATAGCCTTTTATTCAACAGCAAGAAAAGAAAACCGGTTGCAACGCTCGCGCAAGGCTTGGGAGGTAAAACCGATATGAGACAAACCACGGTAAAAGATTTCAGGTTTGGCCCTTACCACTTTCGCAACGTGCCTGCTTATATTTTTGATGATGAATACAACATTACCTCTTATCCGTCCTTGGGTGGCCTTATTGGCAATGATTTGCTGGGAGGTTCAACATCATACTAAATTATGGTAGGAGAGAGATTTATTTAATGCCGAATTCACATTATCGCGATCAATTCGATTATTCTTATACTGGTTTTAGCATTTACATGATCGATGGGGATATTCGCGTGGCTGATGTGATGAAAAATTCACCTGCTGAAAAAGCTGGCTTTAA
>CAIYPC010000418.1 GCA_903927975.1 uncultured Bacteroidota bacterium
CACTACCGGTTTTACACAGACTCAAAAAGTCAGCTTGTCATTAAATGAAGTTTTAGATGTTAATCAGGTTGATTCGCGCTTTGGTAATGTTATAGAAACTTTTCAATCTCCAGCTGTGTTGGGCATGATGTCATACGATCTTTTGCTTCATGATCTTGAATCAACAAATCCCTTTCGCATTTTAACTACAAAACAAAAGAAAGACAGCTCATATCAGAAAATAAATTTGGAAAAAGCGAAAAAAATTTTACGTGAAAAGCTTTCTGAAATGCAACTTTTGACAAGATATGATCAGGAAGAAAGAAGAGTTGCAGATCTAGTCGCACTCTATGATTACGATGAATTTTCACTTTCACAAAAAATAGGGATTGAAAGAATTCCGCATACAGATTACCTGAACGTAACCTTCAAATCAGAAAATCCTGAGCTATCAGCGTATGTTGTTAATACATTAGGCATTAAGTTCAAAGAATTTTACACACTGCTTACAAGTACCAGAACAAAAGAATCATTGATGAAATTGGATAGCCTTGCGTTTGTAAAAAAACAACAAGTCGATACTTTAAGAAAAAGATATGAGGCTTTCAGGGCAAAAATCGGAACGCCAAATATTGGAGATGTGGCAACTGCTGCCATGCAGGGGGTTCAGGAACTCACAAGCCAGCTCACTTCTGAAGAATCAAGATACAACATACTTAATTCGCAATTAAATTCAGTAAATGATCAGTTGGCAATACTAAACTCGGCGACACCTGCAACAACCAAACCCGATAATAATAACGAGGAATTATTCTCATTAAGAGAAAAAAATAAAGCCCTGGCTACCGAATTGGCAAAACGAGGTGGCAGTGATCCTGATATTGAAGCCAAAATAAATGAGAACAGTAAAAAAATCGTTTTATTATCTCCTAGTTCTACGAACTCAGCTAGCCCCGGGAACAGTATTCAAAAATCAATCGATAAAAAAGATGACCTGCAAAAACAAAAGCTTAACCTTACGGCAGAATTGGTTGCCGCCAAGCAAAATATTGAGCTTTATAAAACTCAGCGTGATGAGTTTAAAATAAAAGCAAATTCAGGTGGTGGTTCTGAGGCAATTGCCAGCGCACTTCAAAATGATTTGAATTTAGCTCAAAAGGATTTGGATAAATACAACAGCAGTATTTTTGCATCCCAGGATATTGATGTTGCGCCCGACATGAATTTCAAACAAACATTATTGGGCCAGCCTCCAATTATACCAGAGTCGAGACACAGAACATTGATTGTTGGTATATCAGGGCTTTCCATGCTTTTTATTTCAAGCTTATTTATTCTGCTTCTTGAATTTCTTGATACTTCTTTGAGAACCCCTACCTTTTTTACAAAGGAGACAAATATGAAATTGCTTACGATCATTAATAAGATCGATCTTCAAAATAAACAATTGAAAGATTATTTTGAAACAAGCAACCAGAATGAAAGATCTGCCTCTACTAATCTTTTTATTGAAAATTTGCGCAAGCTTCGCTTTGAACTTGAAACTTGTGGGAAAAAGGTCATACTTGTTACTAGCCTAAAACCAAAAGAGGGCAAAAGCGTTATTCTGGAATCGCTGGCGCATACTTTTAGTTTGAGCAAGAAGAAAGTATTGATAATCGATTCCAATTTTTCGGATAACTCTCTCACCAGAACATTTAACGCAAAGCCCACGCTAGAGACCTTTAGCCTTAGTGCCCAGGAGAATGCAATCGATAAAATTTGGGGGGTGACCACCTTAACAAATATTAGCAACACTGATATTATCGGTTGCAGCGAAGGCAATTACACTCCTTCTGAAGTTCTGCCAAAAAACAACCTCTTATTGAACATAAATAAAATTGCGCAACACTACGATTTAATTTTAATTGAGGGGGCTGCTCTGAATACTCATGCTGATAGTAAAGAATTGTCAAAATTTGTGGACGGGATAATAACTGTTTTTTCAAGCAAAGGCGTAATTCGAGAAGTGGATAAAGAATCAATGCATTTTTTAA
>CAIYPC010000419.1 GCA_903927975.1 uncultured Bacteroidota bacterium
GGGAAAAAAATAAAAAACCACAGGGCGAAGTGATTGAGATAATGAACAAAGATGATGAGAATGATAAAGCGATGAAAGAAATTTTGTTGGAAGCTGGTTTCCCGATTTTCTTTCCAGAAAATGTGTTGGAAGAATCAGAAAGATTGCCTGATGTTATTTCAAAAGATGAAATAAGAAAGAGAAAAGATATCCGCGAAGAATTTACGATTACCATTGATCCTTTTGATGCAAAAGATTTTGATGATGCTATTTCATTCAAAAAATTGAAAGATGATTTATATGAAATTGGTGTTCACATTGCAGATGTGAGCCATTATCTGGAAGAAGGTTCAGCGCTTGATAAAGAAGCTTATTCAAGAGCAACATCTGTCTATCTTCCCGATCGCGTGAACCCAATGTTGCCGGAAAGAATTTCAAATGAACTTTGTTCATTGCGACCAAATGAAGACAAACTTACTTTCTCTGCCATTTTTCAGATTACGAATAAAGCTGAAGTAAAACATTATTGGTTGGGAAAAACAGTGATGCATTCCAATCAAAGATTTACTTATGAAGAAGTGCAAGAGATTATTGAGAAGAAAGATGGATTGCATAAAGATGAAGTACTGATCTTAAATGATCTTGCGCAGCGCATGCGCAAGCAACGTTTCAAAAAAGGCGCGATTAATTTTTCGTCAACTGAAGTGCGTTTTAAATTAGATGAAAAAGGAAAACCGATTGGTGTGATTGTTAAAGAGAGCAAAGAAGCGCATCAATTGATAGAAGAGTTTATGTTGCTTGCAAATAAAACAGTAGCAGAAGCTGTGTCAAAAATTGAGATTCATAAAAAGCCAATTCCATTTCCTTATCGTGTGCATGATGTTCCCGATAAAGAAAAGTTGTTACCGTTTATTGAATTTGCAAAAAAGTATGGGCATGTGTTCGACACTAAAACGCCACAAAAAATTGCAGAATCATTTAATGAAATGTTGAAAGAAGTGAAAGGGAAACCCGAACAACATGTGCTTGAGCAATTGGGGATCCGGACGATGGCGAAAGCAATTTATACATCAGAAAATATTGGTCACTACGGTTTGGGCTTTGAACATTATTGCCATTTCACTTCACCTATTCGCCGCTATCCTGATGTGATGGTTCATCGCATTTTAGAAGAATGTCTTGATGGATCCGTTGTGGTAGATAAAAAAATGGAAACAAAATGCAAGCACTCTAGTGAACGTGAAAGAGCCGCGATGGAAAGCGAACGAGCTGCTAATAAATATAAACAAGTTGAGTACCTAAGCAGTTTTGTGGGTGATGAATTTGAAGGCGTGATAAGTGGTGTTGCTGCTTTTGGTTTTTGGGTTGAAACTGTTTTGCATAAATGCGAAGGGCTCGTGAGCCTTAGCAGTTTAATGGAGTACGATGATTTCAGATTGGTGGAAGGAGAATATTGTTTGGCTGGAAGGCTCAGTGGGCGCAGGTTTCGGATGGGCGATAAAATAACCATCAAAATTATTTCTGCAAATCTCGCCAAGCGACAATTGGATTTTGAATGGGTTATTTCTGCCAGCTCAAAAGACGATGAAGGATTTGTTGAGAAGAAAAAGAAAAAAGATAAGAAATGAGTTGTGAGTTGTGAGTGATGGATGCAACGCAAGTTAATTGCAATTTTTTATTACCGACTATTCTCAATTGACTACTGACTATTCAGTATTCACCATTGACCAAAAATAATTTCCCTGTCACATGCATTCATTCGAAGACTTGTCAAAAGAATTTTCATCGAGGTTCAATACAAAACATTTTCCTGATCATCCTGCAAGTTTATACGAGCCTGCGGATTATTTTCTTTCATTGGGCGGCAAGCGCATTCGTCCGGTGATGTGCCTGATGGCAAATGAATTGTTTGATGATATTCATGCTGATGCATGGCATGCAGCAACTGCTATTGAGCTGTTCCATAATTTCACGTTGATACATGATGATATTATGGACAAAGCTCCGCTCCGTAGAGGCATGCAAACGGTTCATGAAAAATTTGGTTCTTCCTCTGCGCTGCTTTCGGGTGATGTGATGTTGGTTGTTGCTTATGATTATATCAATAAAGTAGATACTTCTTTTCTGCATAAGATTCTGCATGTGTTCAATAAAACAGCGAAAGAAGTTTGCGAAGGACAGCAGCTTGATATGGATTTTGAGAAGAAAGAAAATGTTTTGTTGGATGAATATCTGCACATGATCAAATTAAAAACTTCCGTTTTGCTCGCAGGAAGTTTGCAGATTGGAAGTATTCTCGGAGGCGCTGGAGATGGCAACCAGCAACACTTGTATGAGTTTGGTAAAAATCTCGGTCTTGCGTTTCAGGTGCAGGATGATTATCTGGATGCATTTGGAGATACACAAAAATTTGGTAAACAAGTTGGTGGCGATATCATCGCTAACAAAAAAACTTTTTTGTTGATCAGGGCAATGGAAGTTGCGACAGGGTCACAAATGAAAGATATAAAAAAATTATTAAGCTCAAATGATGACGACAAAGTGAGCCGCATGCTTTCCATTTTTAAATCATGCGGAGTAGATGAATGGGCGAAGGAACTGAAAGAAAAATATGTGAATGCTGCATTCAAACATTTGGAAGATATTGCGGTATTATCTGCAAGAAAAAAACCGTTACAAGAGCTTACGGAATTTTTGGTGCAGCGAGAGTATTGATGAAGCATTGATCTGTCAACTCATATTTTGGAACTAAAAGAAATTAGTTTATCGGAAGTCAATGTGTTCACCTGACCTAATCAACAAAATACCTGCAGAGACAATCCACAAAACACTGCCCAAAACAAATAAGCGAAACCCATCTAAATTCGTCAATGAAAAACCTGAAACGAAGAGTGAAATAATTAAGATGAACAATGCAATTCCAAGATATCCGATCCATGAAGAAAGTCTTTTTGTCTTCAATATTATCAATGACCAGAATAGCATTGAGAGACAAAATGCTACCATGTAGATATAATCAAAAGCATGGTTGAGTGAAGTGTTATATTTTAAAATGGGCTTTATCGATTCAATAATTTCGGGCGATGCGTCTTTATATTTCAAAATATAAATAGGAAGCACCAAACCATTCATTGTCGCTGCAAGCATAACTGCAATCAATCCAAATAAAATAATTGAAAAGGCAGAAATAGAAAAGAAATTAGCTGCGCCCAATTTTTTAGTGAGCCCCCAAAACCCAACCGCGGCAAAAGGCATAGAAATAATTGCAATGGAATGAGCGATGATTGCAATGCTCGTTATTTTCAAAAGGTGCTCAAAGTTGCCGCCTGTTGGATGAAGCACCATTGTGATAACCATTAATAATGTAGATAGAATGAGCGACCTTCCGGCATTTTTTTCAAATTGCATGTTGTTTCTGATTTAGTTGAACAAACGTAGATGTTAAATCAGAATTGGGGGTTGACAAAAATCAAGAAATTAATTTGCGCCTTACCCTGCTTAATGTTTCAGGAGTTATTCCGAGGTAAGATGCAATGTATTTCAATGGAAATTTTTGAATGACTTGCGGTTTGTTTGCGAGGAGCATTGCATATTTTTGTTCGGGAGAAATTCTGTTGTTTTGATAATCCTGATTATGAATAGCAAGCTCAAAAATAGTTCCCATCCTGAAAAAAGTATCAGACAATTTCATGAGATCATGCACATCCCAAAGGCTCAGTACAAACACTTCACTATCTTCCATTGCTTGAATAAATGAATCAGATGATTTTTGAGCAATCAAACTTTTATACTCAAACATCCAATCTTTGTCAATGAAAAGATTAATGATATTTTCTTCACCGTTTTCGGAAATTGAATAATGCTTAAAGCTGCCACTCTCAATAAAATAAAAATGGCTGCAGATTTGCCCTTCTTTTATAATGATAGTTTCTTTTTTTACGTCTAAAATTTTTAACCGGCTTGTTATCGCATGAAGCTGTTCTTCAGAAAAATTTCCAAATTTCAGAATTGATTTTTTTATGCTGTCAAACATTTTTGGGAGATTGAAATTTGTCGCGGCAATATTATTGAAACTATTGCAGGTATTATGCTTGATGATTGTTGACATAAATCTGCAATCAGAAAATTTCAATAAAAATATTTTTACTGTTCTTTTTCTGCTTTCAATGCTTCCATTTTCTTCTTCACCACATCTATCGGATATTTCAACGCAAGTTCTCTAATCTCATAACTGAACTCAGTGAAAGTTTCTTCCCAAAGCTTTGCTTCTTCCTCTGTGTAATTATAAAAACCTTTTGCATTCAAAACGCCTTTGCCTCCGTCTTTCACAATATCATCAATCAATTTTGGAACTTCTGTATTGTTTGAAAGTGTTGGCAATAAATCTTTCATCACTGTATGATAGGCAGGTACACCAGTTAGATCCATCCAGCGAAATACACCTACTAACGTCATCCAGTAACCAGGATTGTTGCGGCATGCGCGGTCAACATCTTCGATGGTTGCGTAGCCATTTTCTACAAGAGAACAAGCTTCTCTGTACATAGCATACATTAACCTGTTGGTAATAAACCCACGAATATCTTTTCTTACAAGCGTTGGTTCCTTACCCCAAAAATGTGATAGGTCGTATAGATATTCTCCCAATGAAATATCGCTCTGGTTGCCGCAAATAATTTCCAGAAAACGAGTCGTATGCGAAGGCTCTGCCCAATGCAATCCAAAAAAGCGATTTGGCAAATTTGTCTGCTGCTGCAAAATGCTTATCGGTATAGCTGACGTGTTGCTTACAAGCAGCCCATCTTTACTAATAATATTTTCTATTTTATTATAGACAGTTTTTTTGATATCAATATTTTCTATTGTGCATTCAATTACCAATGCACAATTTTTTAATTGATCATAATTTTCGGTGATGGTGAGTTTTGATAAATAAGACGACAACTCTCCCTTTATTAAATTTTCTTCGATTGATTTTAAAAGATGTTTGCGGATTCTATTTTCTGCATGCAGAAGATCGATCGGAATCGGAGCAACAGCAATTACAGGATGACCTGCCATTAACAGGCATGTGCAAATACTACAACCCATCAATCCAAGACCGACTACACCAATTTCAATTTCTTGAGGAGTTATTTTTTCGTTCATGAAGTTTTTTTTGTGCTTACTGAAATTAATTATTAAAGTAGATTTATAAGAAATAATTTTTGGCTATGGATCAGAGTCATTTAAAAATTTATTTCAGTTCCATGAATATTTAATAATCGTATCTTGAATTTTCATTCAATTCTTTCATCGGAAAAATATGCCTGAACCTTCTTCAGCAAAAAATAAATTAGGGTTATGGACCGCTACTTCTTTGGTAGTTGGAAACATGATTGGTGCAGGCATTTTTTTAATGCCTTCCGCGCTTGCTGCTTATGGTGGCATCAGCTTGGTTGGCTGGCTTTTCTCTGCTGTTGGTGCTTTTTTAATGGCAGCCATTTTTAGCAGGCTCTCTAAAAAAATGCTAGGCATTGACGGTGGCCCTTATGCGTACACACGAGCAGGCTTCGGTAATTTTATGGGCTTTCTCGTTGCGTGGGGATATTGGATTTCCATCTGGTGCACCAATGCGGCTATTTCTGTTTCGCTTGTGAGTGCATTGACCACGTTCTTTCCCGAATTGGGCTCAAATCCTGTGCTGGCGGCTATTACAGGGTTGTCGGCAATTTGGCTGCTTACATGGATCAACACTCGTGGAATTGTTGCATCGGGCAGTATGCAATTAATCACAACCATTTTAAAATTATTGCCATTGTTGTCAATTGCAATTGGCGGATTGTTTTTTATCAACCTCAAAAATTTTACCCCTTTTAATATCAGCGGAAGTTCCACATTTTCTGCAATCACTGCAACGGCAGCAATGACATTATTCGCATTTCTCGGCATTGAATGCGCAACAATTCCTGCTGGCAATATTAAAGATCCTGAAAAAACAATTCCTCGTGCAACGATGATCGGCACATTGATCACAACCATTGTTTACATTTTAGGAACAGTAAGTGTGCTTGGCATTATACCAGCAATTAATTTGCAACATTCACAAACTCCATTTGCAGATGCATCAGTAAAAATTTTCGGCGAAAATTCAAAATATTGGATCAGTGCAGGTGTTGCCATCGCAGCATTCGGTGCATTAAACGGGTGGATATTGATTCAAGGTCAAATTCCTTATGCCATTGCAAAAGACAAGTTATTCCCCGCAATTTTCGGAAAAGAAAACAAGCGTGGTGTTCCATCGAACGGAATTATAATAGGAAGTGTTTTGGTTTCACTCATCATGTTGATGAATTATACAAAAGGACTTGTTGAACAATTTAAATTTCTAATTCTTCTTTCTACATTAACATCGCTCGTGCCATATCTTTTTTCAATGGCTTCATACATGGTCATCAGATTTCAGCAAAAACATTTTAATGATAAAGGATGGGTCTCATCTATTATCATTTCTGTGCTCGCATTTGCATTTGCTTTCTGGGCCATTGCAGGAGCAGGTCAAGAAATCGTTTATTGGGGATTTCTTTTGTTGATGGCAGGCGTTCCGTTTTATGTTTGGATAATTAGAAAGAAAGATAATTAGTAATTAATAATTAATAATGCTTGATTAATTGCTATAGAAAAAGTTTTGAAGAGTTTTTTTGTGAATCGATCTGATTGCTACTATTGAACATTCTTGCGTCGCACTCTTGTGCTGTTGGAATTCTATTGAGCTTTTGTTTCATAATTTGAAACAGTATTAATCATCGAGCATTACTTCACAATTTTCAACAACATTATTTTTATGCCCCCCGAGATTCCTTCGTCGGAATGACAAATTGAATAAATGGATCAGGCTGATTTTTTTAAGAGGAGTAACCTTGGTCGGAATCACAGAACAAGTAAAAGTTGCAGCTCAATTTTTTGAGACCATTGACACATTTCGGGATCTGTCATTCCGACGAAGGAGGAATCTTAGAGATCCGCAAAAGCGACACTGCTGTAATTTTTGAGCAGCAGTCGAATAGCAGGGGGAAAATGGGGTAGATGATTTTTTCGGCGTAACATTCATCATTAATTCATTCATCTTTTTATTATTAATTCGTGTAATTCACTTTATTTCGCGTGATAATTTTAAACCGATATGTCAACAACAGCTCACTCCGAATTTGGAAAACTGCAATCGCTATTTATCAAGAAAGCTGAAAGTGCTTTTATTAATGATCAGCATCTTGAAAAAGAATGGCGACATCTGAATTATCTCGGCAAACCCGATTTTAATAAAGCAGTTTTAGAATATGAAACATTTGAATCAATCATAAAACATTATGGTGCAACGGTTCATTACCTGCCACAAAATGACCAGGTGAATATGGATTCCATTTATTGCCGCGATGCTGCCATTGCAACAAATAAAGGAATGATCATTTGCAACATGGGTAAAGCTGCGAGGAACAATGAGCCGCTTGCTGAAAAAAATGCTTTTATAGAAAATAATATTCCTGTGCTTGGCAGCATCGTTGCACCAGGCACTGTTGAAGGCGGCGATGTTGCATGGCTCGATGAACATACACTTGCTGTTGGTCACACTTATCGCACCAACGAAGAGGGCATCGAGCAACTGCGTGCGTTATTAAAACCAATCGGTGTTGATTTGGTGGTTACTTCATTGCCACATTATAGAGGTACAAGTGATGTATTCCATCTCATGTCCATATTTAGTCCAGTTGATAAAGATCTTGCTGTTGTTTATTCTCCGCTTATGCCGATTGCATTCAGAAATTTATTATTGCAGAGAGGTTATGAATTGATAGAAGTTCCTGATGCAGAATTTGAATCTATGGGATGCAATGTGCTGGCGCTTGCGCCACGGGTATGCTTGATGGTTGCTGGAAATCCAAAAACAAAATCACTGCTCGAAAAAGCTGGATGCAAAGTGATCGAATATTCTGGCAATGAAATAAGTGTGAAAGGCGGCGGTGGTCCAACCTGTTTAACAAGACCTGTGTGGAGAGAGAATTATTAATTGTTTAACACAACGCTTATATCCTTCCAAAAAAGCCAATGCTCATTCAAGTTTTCTGCGCCATGCTTTCTATAAAAATTTTGTGCCTTCATGTTTTTGGGATCCACGTCTACGCATATCCTAAAACAGTTTTGTTGAACAAACCAATCAGCTAATAATTTAAGAAGTTCAGAAGCAATTCCCATTCTTCTGTAATCTTCCGCCACATCAAGCCATTCCAATTCACCTTCGCATCCTAAACGCTTTGTGAGATGACCAGCTATAAAGCCCACAATTTTATCGCCATCAGTTGCAACAAAAATATCTCGCTGCATCAATGCTTGTTGTGGATGAAGTTCGCCATTTATGTAGCCCGAAATGCGATGCTGCCAATAATCTAAATCTCCCCAATTTGCCGAACGGATAGCAGCGAGCGCAGGAATATCTGTTGAAACAATTTTTCTATATTGAATAGCCGGCACTTTCTATAAATTATTTCTTTATGATAACACTATTCACCACTCCCTACTTACGA
>CAIYPC010000420.1 GCA_903927975.1 uncultured Bacteroidota bacterium
ATTGGTTTTGTTTTCCAGGCTTATCATCTGATTGATGAATTGACGGTTTATGAAAACATTGAAACGCCGTTGATCTATCAAAGCCTCAAATCATCAGAAAGGCAATCGATCGTTGCTGATGCGCTTGACCGTTTTAATATCGTTGGAAAAAAAGATTTGTTCCCAACACAGCTCTCCGGCGGACAGCAACAATTGGTGGGCATCGCAAGGGCATTGGTTGCAAAACCAAAATTGCTTTTGGCAGATGAGCCTACGGGAAATCTTAATTCAAAACAAGGAGAAGAGATAATGGATCTCTTCAAAGAACTGAACACTAAAGATGGCGTTACCATTATTCAGGTAACTCATTCAGAAAAAAATGCCGAGTATGGATCGCGCATCATTAATCTGCTCGATGGAAGGGTGGAATCGGAATCGTGAGAGGTGGATAGTGAGTGATAAGTGGTAAGTTATAAGTGGTCAGCAAATAGTCAATATAAAAAAATTAATAATAACACAACCGGATATTTCATGCAAAGGATAATTAAAACTGTATCGCTTCTTTTTGTCGGCCTTTTATTATATAAACAAAATTTTTGTCAGGACACAACTGGTATTGGCTCAACAGCCACGTTGAAGCAATGTGTTGATATCGCCATAAAAAACAATTTGCTCGTTCAGCAAAATGATTTGACGATGCAAAGCAATGGAGTGAACAAAACGCAGGCGATGACGAACCTTCTTCCATCAATCAATGCAAATGGTAGTCAGGGCACCAACTTTGGGAAAAGCATCAACCCAACTACTTATGCTTATATTAATCAGCAACAAAGCACGGGCAGTTATGCGCTTACAGCAAACCTCACTTTGTTCAGCGGCCTGCAATTACAAAATGCGATCAAGCAAACACAATATGCTTATGATGCAAGCAAAATGGATCTGCAACAGCAGAAGGATAATATCACTTTGAATGTATTGCTTGCTTATTTGCAGATATTAAGCAGTCAAGATCTCCTTGCGATCAGCAAACAGCAGGCAGAGGTAGATTTGCAACAGGTAAACAGGCTTGATCTTCAAAACAAAGAAGGCGCTCTTGTTCTCTTATCTAATTTGTATGATCTGAAAGGGCAATATGCCGGCGACCAAGCTAATATTGTAACCGCTGCTGGTAATCTCGAAGCAGCAAAAGTGAGTCTTTTCCAGTTGCTGAATGTGCCATACAAAAGAGATGTTCAATTTGAAAAAATGCTCCTTGATGTTGATGCACAAGGCACACAAACGAGCTCCGATAGTATTTATCAAACAGCATTGAATATACTCCCGTCTATAAAATCGGTTGACCTTAAAATAAAAGCTTATCAAAAATCAATATTGGTTAATCAGGCTCAATATTATCCTACGTTGTCATTGTATGGAAGCATCAGTTCCAACTATTCTAATTTGGCCACCAGCACCATTTTGGGACCAATAACGCCTTTTACCAGCAGCGATTATGTAACTGTTGGTGGCACCAACTACAATGTGGTTTCACAACAGCAAACATCAACGTCTTCAAAAATTTCATTTGGCGATCAGTTCAATAATAACCGCTACACACAATTTGGGCTTTCTCTTCAAGTACCTATTTTAAATTATTTAAGAGTAAGGAACAATGTGAAACAAGCAAGGATTAATTTAAAAAATGCGGAATATGTTGCAAATTCAACTCGACTTGTATTGCAGCAAAATGTTGAGCTTGCTTATCAAAATATGATTGCGGCTTATGGACAGTATAAATCTTTTGTTGATCAGGTTGCTGCTTATGCAGAATCTTTTCGCACAACACAAATCCGTTTTAATGAAGGTGTAGTCAATTCAGATGTATATGTTATAGCTAAGAATAATATTGACAGAGCGAATATTAATCTGTCTCAGTCAAAATACATTTATATCCTCAGAGCGAAGGTGCTGGATTATTATCAGGGGAAATTGGTTTTGTAGATTATTGAAGTCGGGAGACCGAGAAGTCAGGAAGTCAGTAAAGACCGAAAGTCGGAAAGAAGAACAATGAAAAATTTCTGTTTCTTCTTTCCGACTTTCTGATTTATTAAACTATCAACTTTTCAACTTTCGGTCTTCCCGACTTTCCGACTTCTGGACTATTCAACTATTCAACCTATCAACTATTCAACTCCCAAGCTCCCCTTCCACTCCCCCAGCACCTTAGAAATCTTTTCTACCTCAACCAAAAACCCATCGTGACCATAAGCGGAATCAATTTCAACCATGGTCGATTGCGGAATATTTTTTGCAAGGAAATCGAGCTCTTCCATCGGGCAAAGTATGTCGCTGTTGATGCCGATAATCAAAGTTTTTTGAACAATGCTTTTCAAGATATTTTCTACTGTTGAAGAACGCCCTCTAGCAATGTGGTGACTGTCCATTGCTTTGGTAAGAAGCCAATAACTATAAGCATTAAAACGGTTCGCTAATTTATTTCCCTGATGGTTCACATAAGCAGACGCTTTGTAATCATCAATTTTTTGAATGTCGTCTTCCGTTTGTTTCTTCACTAAAATTCCATAATTGCGATAAGAAAGAATGCCGACAGCTCGAGCAGCCTTCAACCCATTTTTTCCCGCATCAGCTGATTCATCTTTCCATGTGGAATCTGCTTCAATCGCCAATCTTTGCGCCGTATGAATCGCAATGCCCCAAGCGCTTTCAGTTGCTGATGTGGCGGTGAGAAAAAGATTTTCTATTTTTTCTTTTTCCATAATGCTCCATTCCATTGCCTGATAGCCACCCATGCTTCCGCCCATTAATAAATAAATTTTAGGAATGCCGAGATGCTCACGGAGAAGTATATGCGCTTTTACCATATCGCGGATGGTGATGATAGGAAAGCCGCTATAAAAAGGTTTGCCTGTTTTTTCATTGATGCTCAACGGACCTGTTGTTCCATAACATGAGCCTAGAATATTTGCACAAACGATGAAATATTTTTTTGGATCAATAAGACAATCATCGCCAATAAGCCCAGGCCACCAATCGGCTGCATCTGAATTGGCCGTGAGCGCATGGCAGGCCCAAATCACATTGTTCTTCTCAACATTCATGCTACCATAAGTGTTGTATGCAATGGTGATTCCTGACAAAGTTTCACCGCACTCCAGCTTAAAAGGCTGCTTATATTCAAAATAGTCCATTCCGCAGATTCTGTGTTTGAGGTGCAAAATAAGGGCTTGTATGAATTACATTTGCAAAAATTATTTGAATGATACATATTGAAGTGAACCGCGTTCACGGCGACTATGGCTTTGAAGCTACAGATGCCAACGGCCACAGCGTTCGTTTGGATACCAGCCCCGAGACAGGCGGCGATAATTTTGGCGTTCGGCCGATGCAAATGTTGCTAATGGGACTTGGCGGCTGCAGTGGCATCGACATTGTTTCCATTCTTAAAAAACAAAGGCAAACAGTTGATAGTTTTAAGATGCACATTGACGGCGCAAGAGAACAAGGCGTTGATCCTTCGCTCTGGAAAAATATTACGATAATGATTGAGCTGAAGGGAGATATTGATCCGGACAAAGCAGCAAAGGCTTGCGCCCTATCTATAGAAAAATATTGCTCGGTTGCTGCAACTTTAAAAGCCGCTGGCTGCGATATTAAATGGGAAGTGAAGGTGAACGAGTGAGGAAGAGCGATGCGGGATGCAAAATTCAAGATACGAGATTCGAGATTCATATCCCGCATCTCGTATCCCCATCCGCACCCAAAATCTAAACAACAAACCACAAACTAAAAACAAGCCATGAACCCAATAACAGACGCAATAAGGATCCGGACAGAAAGGACAAATGAGATGGAACATTCTTCTCCATTGTTTCTCACAAGCAGTTTTGTTTTTGACAATGCTGAAGAAATGCGTGCCGCTTTTGCTGATGAAAGTGATGATAATATTTATAGCCGCTTCAGCAATCCAACAGTACAGGAATTTGTTGACAGGATGTGCGCACTTGAAGGCGCCGAATCTGGTTATGCCACTTCATCTGGAATGAGCGCTGTGTTTGCATCGTTCATGACGTTCTTGAAAAAAGGAGATCATCTGATTTCATGCAACGCCATTTTTGGTAGCACGCATACCATCATCACAAAATATCTTCCTAAGTATGGCATTGAATACACTTATGTTCCTGCCAACAAACCGGAAGAATGGAAAGCTGCTATCAAGCCAAACACAAAAATGATTTATATAGAAACACCGACCAATCCGGGACTTGAAATCATTGATCTTGAATTTGCAGGTAGGCTTGCCCGTGAAAATAATATTATATTGAATGTTGACAATTGTTTTGCAACGCCCGTTAATCAAACGCCCATTCAGTTTGGTGCTGATATCGTTCTTCATTCAGCAACAAAATGGATCGATGGGCAGGGCCGTGTTCTCGGCGGCGTGGTTGTCGGAAAAAAAGAATTGATCCATGAAATTTATATGTTCTGCCGCAGCACAGGGCCGGCGCTTTCGCCATTCAACGCGTGGGTGCTAAGCAAAAGCCTTGAAACATTAGATGTTCGCATGGAGCGTCACGCATCGAACGCATTATACATAGCACAAAAACTAGAGAACCACGAAAAAATTTCTTTCTTAAAATATCCTTATCTGCCAAGCCATCCGCAATATGCGATCGCAATCAAGCAAATGAAAAATGGCGGTGGTATTATTTGTTTTGAATTGAAAGGCGGTTTGGAAAGCGGCAGAAAATTTCTGGACAATTTAAAAATGTTTTCAGTGACCGCCAATCTCGGCGACACAAGAAGCATTGCATCACACCCTGCGAGCACCACACATGCAAAGCTGACTGAACAAGAAAGACTCGCTGTGAATATAACGCCGGGGCTTATACGTATTTCTGTTGGGCTTGAGCATAGAGATGATATTCTGAATGATATTTTACAGACGTTGGAGAAACTTTGAGGTACTAACAGAGAGCTTCTAGCAATAGTGAATAATTATATTAGAGTCTAACTAGCTGATAATAAAATGGATTTAGTAAATTATTCAAATGCAGTTAAAGAATGGATATCAGAATTGTTATGCCCTCTCTTTTATAATAATCATGAAGGTTTAATTCCAAATGAATTTGAAAAATTTGAAGCTAAAATATTTGCTTGCAATTGGATACTTCATGTTCTTGAAGTAAGGGAACTCAAATATGTATTCAACGAAAGTTATCAAGCTCTACTTAAGGGTTTGGCAAAATCAATTACAGAACCAATCATGGTTAAAATAAATGAAATTAATGAGTTTCCGGATTTTCTTAATAACCGTATAAACTTATACATCTACGAAATTGAAAAAATGCCTGAAGCGGATTTCAATTTTAATGTGTTAATTGATAAACTATATTTAAGACCGTTATCGCCATCTTCTTCTTTCCCACCTATAATGGAAAGTGTAATAGAGTACATAAATCTTTCAGGGGTATATTTACAATTAGCTTAAAACATTTTGATAAAGAATTGAATTACATTATTGACCTAATGGAAATTGATAAGTTAAACTGAAATTCGCCTCACACTTCGAATAAATCCTTAGAACAATCCTCGTTATGAGGAAGATTTTCCGCACAATTTTTATCTTCTTTTTCTACCGTTACTCACAAAAATTTCAGCATGAATACATTACGTCATAATGCATTTTCTGGAATCATTTTTTCATAAGCATTCACAAATAATTTATCAAAACCCCATTACAAAACAATTAAATTAATCTGTATGCTTTTCAAAAAATGCTTACCATTTTTATTATTGCTTTCGATTTCAGTTGCTGCTTTTTCTCAAAATTCTGATCGCGATTTGTTGCCTCGCATTGGTATAAAAGGCGGTCTTAGTATAGCAACCATTATCAAGAGTGATAATCCTGATGTTTCTTCACAAGCCCTGTTCGGCTTTAATGGAGGTGCTGTGTTGCAGTTACCGATTGGAAGATATATAGCCATTCAACCGGAAGTATTGTTCTCACAAAAAGGATATCATGCAACTGGCTCTAACATTACAGGCGATTATGATTATCGCCGCTATTTAAATTTTCTCGACATTCCATTATTATTGCGTATCAATCTAGCAAAAGAATTTGGTCTTGTTGTAGGTCCACAATATTCTTATTTGCTTTCTACACATACAAGTTTTAAATCCGGCGGTGCCAGTTATCAGGAAGACGTGAATAATGATAATAGCAACATCTCAAAAAATATTTTCGGTGGTGTGATTGGTGCCGATATAAACCTGAACAGAAACTTATTTATCTACGGTCGTTATACCATTGATTTCAAAAACAACAATGGCGATGGAACTTCATCAACACCTTCATATAAAAATCAGGTATTTCAGTTTGGTGTAGGTGTGCTGCTTTAACATAGTGATTTAGCGCGTTAGGAACGCAACAACCTATAAAACAAAAATGCCTCAAAAAAATTTTGAGGCATTTTTTTGCAGCATCTCCACTGCAAAACAAATCAATACACATCTGATCCTCGCTATTCATGAAAGAAAATCTTTTCAATTAAAAAGTAAAAACATTGTTTATAGAAACAATTCGTAAACATTGTGAGAAATAAAATGTTCTTGTTGTAGCAGTAATTCTATTTCAAAATATATATAAATGAACATTCCGTTTTCAATACTCGATTTGGCAACTGTAACAGAAGGCGGTTCTCCTGCTGAAAGTTTCCGCCGCAGTGTAAATAATGCAATTCTTGCGGAAAGTTTGGGTTACACACGTTATTGGTTTGCCGAGCATCATAACATGGCAAGTGTTGCGAGTTCTGCCACGTCATTATTAATAGGAAAAATTGCAGGCGAAACAAAATCAATACGTGTTGGCTCGGGCGGAATTATGTTACCAAACCATTCGCCATTAATAGTTGCGGAACAATTCGGAACGCTGGAATCGTTATATCCCGGAAGAATTGATCTTGGTCTTGGCCGTGCGCCTGGTTCGGATGCTGCAACAAGTCTTGCTATCCGCGGCGCAAACATTAATGCATCAGGGAATTTTGCAGAAGATATTTTGCAATTGCAGAAATATTTTTCTGCGTCAAACAATACGTCAAGCGTTCGTGCCATTCCTGGCGAAGGGCTAGATATACCAATATGGATTTTGGGCTCCAGCACAGACAGTGCTTTTCTTGCTGCATCTTTTGGATTGCCTTATGCATTTGCAAGCCATTTTGCACCGGCACATTTTACAGAAGCAACTTCATTGTACCGCAAACATTTCAAACCATCTGAAAAATTTAAAACTCCTTATGTAATGGCATGCATTAATGTTGTGATGGCGGCAACGGATGAAGAAGCAAATTTTATATCAACATCATTGAAGCAATTGTTTATGGGCATCATCACCGGCAAGCGAAAACCGCTGCCACCACCAGTTTCAGATATGGGAACAGTTTGGAATGATTATGAAAAAGAAGTTATTTCCGGCATGCTGAAATATTCATTTATCGGAAGCCCTGCAAAAATTAAAAAAGAAGTTTCAGATTTTATTTCTACCACACAAGTGAATGAAGTGATAGCAACTTCACACATTTTTGATCATACAAAAGCATTAGAGTCTTTGAAATTATTTGCAGGCATTATGCAATAAATCAATAAAAAAATTTCCCCCCATCTCATCGTAGCTTGTTCTTGCAATCTATTGTAAAGACACTGGGCGTATGGCTACGATGAGCGAGACATTTGAAGCTTGTCAGAGAAAGGGTATATCTTCTCCTTATTAAAGAACCAAGTCCATCTCTTTTTATTATCCTAGTAAAATATATTTTGAAACCGAAACCTCAGATGAATAGAATTCCCGTCAGTACAAGTGAGTGACACAACGATGCTCAATAGAATTCCTCTGCTCGTTCCATATAAAAACTAAAAGTATTTAAGAACTCGCAATAGTAATCAATGACGCACCAAAGAACTGGCAACCGAAAACCGGAAACCACAAACTTGAAAGTTACTCTCCCCAAATTTCATCCTTTCCCTCAATCCAACCTTTCACTAATTCTGTGGTAACTGATTTTGGCCTTTCGAGCGGGAAGCTCAAAGCCCTGTCCCAGCAAAGGCTGGCGAGCACGCCCAATGCGCGGCTAACGGCAAAGAGAACAGTATAGAATTCGTATTCTACAAGACCATAATGAACCAACAATGCACCACTATGCGCATCCACATTTGGCCAGGGGTTTTTTATTTTGCCGAGAGATTGAAGTATTGGTGGCACTGTTTCATAAATATTCCAAACAGTTTGAACGAGCGGATCATCAGGCATGTGCTTTTTGCCAAATTCCATTTGCGCCGTGAAACGCGGATCGGTTTTACGGAGGACTGCGTGTCCGTAACCAGGAACCACTTTTCCTTCGCTCAATGTTTTCTTCACGTATTCTGCAATCTGCTCTTTGCTTGGTAAATCTGTTTTCAGCTCTTCGCGCAGTTCAAAAATCCATTTTATCACTTCTTGATTTGCAAGACCATGCAATGGACCCGCAAGACCGTTCATGCCTGCGGCAAAACTTAAATAAGGATCGCTTAATGCAGAGCCTACCAAATGTGTGGTATGAGCGCTCACGTTGCCACCTTCATGATCAGCGTGAATGGTCATATACAACCGCATCAGCTCTTTAAAACTTTCATCTTCATAACCGAGCATGTGCGCAAAATTTCCAGCCCAATCCAATAAACCATTCGGCTGAATATGTTCGGCAAATTTATATTTACGTCGATAGATGTATGCCGCAATGCGTGGCAATCGCGCAATCAGATCCATTGCATCATCAAACACTGCTTCCCAATAATCTTTTTTGTTTAGCCCTGCTGCATATTTTTTTGCAAACAGGCTTTCTGTTTGCAAAGCCATCACGCCTGTAACAAATTGCGTCATCGGGTGTGAAGAAATTGGCATCGCATCAATGGTATTGAACACGTGCGTTGGAACGTGGCTGCGGCGCTGCAACACAGAGGTAACGTGATGCACATCATCTTCGGTCGGCAATTCGCCGACAAGCATCAGATAAAATAATCCCTCTGGTAAAGGCTCAGAGCCATCCTGTGCTTTGGGAAGTTTTTGCTGAAGTTCTGGGATTGAATAACCACGGAAACGGATACCCTCTTTTGAATCAAGCAAAGAAGTTTCGCTCACCAATCCAGTCATACCGCGCATTCCCTGATAAATTTGCGAAAGTGTTACTTCACCTATCTTTTTATTCCCGTGTTCTTTCAACAGGTTTTTTATATCGTTGCCAACTATATCTGCCTTAGCTTTAAACCGATCTTTAATGATTCCCATGACGAAGCTTTTTTTGAAATGATACGATAAGTACGGATCTCAATTAACCCGCTAAAGTTATGGCAAGGAACCTTGTGCAGCAAATGATTTGCATGAAAATTTTGTTACTTGAAAAATAGAATGAAATTATTAAACTGTGCAGCTAATACATGCCTGAAATGGGATCAATTGCTCAAGCCAAAATGCAACGTCCCGTATCCCGTATCTTGTAACTTGTATCTTTTATTTTGGTGTTCTCTTATAGAGCCAAAGCGCCACAATAGTAAAAATAATATTTGGAAGCCATGCTGCGATAACAGGCGAGAGATGACCTTTCGTTGAAAAAGTGACTGCAAATTTATCCATAATCACAAAAAAAGCAGCCATAATGATCCCGAGCGCCAAATGCAAGCCACTGCCACCACGGATTTTTTGCGATGCGATGATCGCTCCTATCATTGTGAGAATGATGACCGAAAAAGGCGTGGCATCGCGATGGTAATTTTCAACCTTATATATATTAAGCCCTTCAACACCGCGCACTTCTTCCATGTGAATGAAGTTTTTCAGCTCTGCAGTTGTGAGCTTATCTTTTAAATATTCATCACGTTTCAATTCTGCTGGCTTAACGTTTAGGTTGATATTCGTATCATTTATCTTACGCACTGTTTCACTCAATCCATTTATTTTTCGTTCAATGGCATCGCTCAGTTTCCATTTCTTTTTAGCTGTGTCCCATTTAATCCTGTCCGCTCGCAGATTGTAATAAGCCTGATTATTTTTTATTTTTTGCAGAAAAAAATTGTTGGCAGATTTGTTAGCCGTGTCATAATAACGCATACCCACATACGTAACTGAATCAACACGTAAATAATAACTGCTGCCTTTTGTTGGGTCTGCAGTATAAGAGCTGTTGCGATCAACATAGTTTGCCTGAAAATCGGTGCGTATCACATTAGCCCTTGGAACCATTGTTTGGCTTGCGATCCAGAAAATGACGCTCAAAAAGATTGACCCAATCAAATATGGGCGCAGCATTCTATTATACCTCACACCACCAGTCATAATGGCTATGAACTCAGATCGACCAGCCATTTTTGAAGTGAAATAAATAACAGCGATAAACACCATCAATGGAAAAATCATCGACATAATAAATGGTATGAACCCGATATAATATGCGCCGATAATCTGTCTTGTATTCAAACCTGATTTCACAAAATCATCAGCCTTTTCACTGGTATCGATCACCACGGCAATCACCGTAATGATCAGCATGGTGAAAATGAAAGTGGAGAAAAATTTTTTTATTATATACCAGTCGATGATTTTCATCAATGATGCATTTTTTTAATGCGCAGCAAAAGTAACGTAAAAAAGAAAAGGCTGTCATTAGTGATAGTGAAGGGTTTGTGAATAGTTCAATGTTGCGAGTTGCGAGTTCAGAGACTGAAGTACAGTTAGCAATGAAAAACAAGTTGAGTATCTTTGAGGCAACTCTTCTTCTTAAAAATTTCAACTGCTTTCTGTGAAAACGAGTAACAAAACAACATTGGCGATTATTTTATCTTTGGTCAGTTTTTGGATTTGCAAACGAATACAACCCAAAGAAATCAAAAATGAAATTGTGGTCGGTGAAATTCATATTGAAAAAGAACCATGCACAAATGCAGTGCATGAATTACTCGGAAAGGGAATCGACTCATCAAAAGTCTGCGATTGTTTGATTCCAAGTTTTTATAATCTAATTAAAAATGATTCTTCCTTAGTGCAAAAGCTTAGAGATTCGAACAGTTTTTTCAAATTGGAAGGTACCATGAATGATAGTTTTGCTTTAAGATTTGAAAAATGTGTAAAGGAAAATATATTAGATAGTGACTACAAAATGAAATTTACACCTCAGTTTGCATTAGTTTTCAAAAGCAAGTTGAAACAAGAGCTTAATCTTCAAAAAAATATCTACAACGTGAATATTGACAGTGCATGCAATTGCATAGTTGATAAACTGAATGGAAACATTACAATTTCTGAATATTTTTCAGGTGATTATTCCGATATACCAAGAATTAAGCAACTAATAATAAATTGCACAGCAATTTCAAGCAATTAAACATTAAAAAAGAATAGGGTTATTTTTCAAGCAACTCATTTAAGGCGCTTTCAACTCCTGGATGTAAAAAATGGAATCCTTTAGCTTTTATTTTTTCTGCGCTCACTGTTGCACTTTTCAAAACTTCAATGCTCATTTCGCCAAGCACTAATTTTAGGATGAACGAAGGAACATAGATCGAGATACAAAATTTTCCTTTCATTTGTTTTGCCAGTTCAAGCACGAAAGCTTTATTGCTAACGGGTTTTGGTGCAACAGCATTATACACTCCATTCATGCTTTCATTTTCTATTGCTTCTATGTACATGCGACATAAATCATCAATATGGATCCAACTAATCTTCTGTTTTCCGTTTCCTAAAATAGCGGCAATGCCTAACCGTAAAGGTTTCATAAATTCTTTTAAAGCTCCGCCGTTTTTACTTAATACAATTCCTGTTCTCAATTTCACCAAACGCTTTCCCATTGCAGCGATCGGCTCAATGCTTTCTTCCCAAAGCTTGCAGGTTTCACCCAGAAAATCATTATTCGCTTTATCTGTCTCTTTAAAAACATTATCATTTGAAATATCAGGTCCATACCAACCTATCGCAGATGCGCTTACCACAGCTTTTACTTTATTGGGATTTTCTTTCAGCGATTTTATTATCAGCTCACTACTTTTTGTTCTGCTCTCAACAATTTCTTTTTTTCTTTTTGCTGTCCAGCGCTTATCTGCAACGCCAGCGCCAGCCAGATGAATGATATAATCAGCATCACGAATCGCCGACGCATCGATGGTTTGTTTTTCAATATCCCATTGCGCGTAGCGAAGACGATTGTCGGATGATTGATGGTCGATGGTCGACGACCGTGTGAGAATAATTACTTCATAATTTTTTTGAAGCAGCAAATCTGTAAGAGCTTTTCCGATCAAACCTGTTCCTCCTGTTATTAGTACTGATGGCATCTAAAAAGATTTTACTAAAGTTAGAAGATTATTTGACCGCGATTTTATTTTGTCTGAATACAAGAATTTGTCGGGACAGGTACGATTTTAACCTTATTTAGCTTATTTGACTGATTGTTCCTTGTATTCTTGTTTCCTGAATCATTCTTATACTTTCTCATTTCTTCTTCTACATCTCTCATTTTTTTGCTCGAAGCTCATAGCTAAAAGCTAACTGTCTCCCTGCATTTTCACATTGAGTCATTTTCAAATTTTCACATTCACCATTCACCATTAGCTTTGCATCATGAAAATTGACATTCTCACTGTGTTGCCAGAGTTATTGGAAAGTCCTTTTGCTCATTCCATTTTAAAAAGAGCAAAAGAAAAAAATTTGCTTGAAGTGAATGTTCATAATCTTCGGCAATGGGCAGTGAATGAATATGGTCAGGTTGACGATTATCAATACGGTGGCGGCGCTGGCATGGTGATGATGTGCGAACCTTTGGCAAATGCGATCGAAGCACTTTCAAAAGAAAAAAAATTTGATGAGATAATTTATATGACGCCGGATGGTGAAAAGCTGGATCAGAAAATGGCAAACCAACTTTCCATGAAAGAAAATCTGCTCATTATTTGCGGGCATTATAAAGGCATCGATGATCGCATTCGCGAAAATTTTATCACCAAAGAAATTTCTATTGGCGATTACGTGCTGAGCGGCGGGGAATTGCCTGCGGCAATTGTAGTGGATGCCATTGGGAGATTGATCCCCGGCGTACTGAACAATGAAACCTCTGCGCTTTTTGATTCTTTCCAAGATAATTTATTAGCTCCTCCCGTTTATACTCGCCCCGCTGATTTCAGGAATTTAAAAGTGCCTGAAATTTTATTGAGCGGTGATCCCAAAAAAGTAGATGAATGGAGAAATGAACAATCATTGCAAAGAACAAAAGAAAGAAGACCAGATTTGCTCGACGAGCAATAAGTGATTCGTATTTCGTAAATTGCCGCTAAACCTTATCTATGCTAGTTAAAACATTTGGCAGTGCGGTGTACGGAGTTGAAGCAATCACCATTACTATTGAAGTGAATGTGAGCGGCGGTGCGAACACTTTTGTTGTTGGGCTTCCGGATAATGCGGTGAAAGAAAGTATTCAAAGAGTTGAAAGTGCCATTAAAGACAATGGCTATTATATGCCGCGCACCAAGCTCGTGGTCAACCTCGCTCCTGCTGATATAAAAAAAACTGGCTCTTCATTCGACCTTCCCATTGCTATCGGCGTTCTCGGCGCAACCGATCAACTTGAAAACCCTGAGGAGTTAAGCAAATATGTTATTATGGGTGAATTGAGCCTTGATGGAAGTATTCAATCCATTAAAGGTGCTTTGCCAATTGCTATTCAGGCCCGCAAAGAAAATTTTAAAGGACTGATTGTTCCCAAACAAAACGCCCGTGAAGCCGCGATGGTCAATAACCTGAAAGTATATGGCGTGACTCATATTACCGAAGTGATTGATTTCTTCAGAGATGAAAATTCACTGCAACCCATATCCGTAAATACAAGGGATGAATTTTTTGCCAATCAATATGAATTTGAGATTGATTTCTTGGATGTAAAAGGACAGGAAAATATAAAGCGTGCATTGGAAATTTCTGCAGCAGGTGGACATAATGCAATATTAATCGGACCGCCTGGTGCTGGAAAAACAATGCTTGCGAAACGACTACCAACTATATTGCCCCCGCTCAGTTTGCATGAAGCATTGGAAACGACAAAAATTCACAGCGTTGCAGGAAAGCTTCCCGAGAACACAACACTAATTTCAAAGCGCCCATTTCGTTCACCGCATCATACTATTTCTGATGTAGCGCTTGTTGGTGGTGGCGGTAATCCGCAGCCCGGTGAAATTTCATTAGCGCACAATGGCGTTTTATTTTTAGATGAATTGCCGGAATTTAAGCGTACCGTTTTAGAGGTAATGAGACAGCCGATGGAAGAACGAAGAGTAACAATTAGCAGAGCAAAAGTCGCGGTTGATTTCCCTGCAAGCTTTATGCTGATTGCTTCTATGAACCCGTGAAGTTGCGTTGCTTATTTCCGGCATTTAGAAGAGATTGGGAATGAGGTACGTATGAAAGTTTAATATTGATATCTGCTTTGCCGATGACTATCTGTTCTGTTATCAGTTCAACGATGGAACGTTTCTCTTCAAATGGCAATTGCGGCCAGCGGTCATATAAGTCTTTGGCTTCGCGCAGCACTGTATCGGATGATAGGTATTGTATTTTAAGGAAGTCGATTTCTGCTTCAAGTTCTGGAAGCTGACGA
>CAIYPC010000421.1 GCA_903927975.1 uncultured Bacteroidota bacterium
AGACGTGTGCTCTTCCGATCTTGTTGCCGCCTGTTTTTACGCGGTTTTGTTCATCGTTCGCACCACCTGCATTACGTCGTGGCTGTGGCCCTTTAATTGGCTTGCCAAAACGGTAAGTGAACGTCAAGCTAACCTGACGGCTATCTCTTGTGTTATGGAAAGTTGCTTGTGTCTCTTGAAAATCTATTGTGCCTTTTACGCCACCAGTATAAAACATATCCCTGATTGCAAGTTTGAGGCTGCCTTTCTCTTTTAATATTTGTTTTGAAACTGCTGCGGAAGCTTGGCCCATTGGCTGAAGAAGAATTTGCCCTTCTACTCCTTTTGTACGATACCAGCCTGAAAGTTCTGCACTCCAACCTTTATTCAACCTAAACTGATTATTAATATTTGCCATTAAAGTGGTTGAGCTTACATTGATGTCTTCTCCATATAACATACCCGAAAATTTATTATAGCTGAGGTTTGTGTAGAGAATTGCAGTCCACCATTTTTTTACAGGAATTTGAGCGCTCACTGCTACACCTGCGTTCTGTCTTTGCCCAATATTTCCATTGCGCACAATCGTAGCCTGACCAGATTGCTCAAATGTTTCTGTGAAAAAGTTTTTAGTGTTGCTATAATTAAGCGTCGTGGTGAGAAAATTATTATAGGTGTGCGACAATTCGATGTTATGCGTGAACTGTGGCTGCAGATAAGGGTTTCCTGCCTGATAGGTATATTGATCAAGGAAGAAAAGGAATGGGTTCAGATCCTGATAAGCAGGGCGATCGATGCGGCGTCCGTAATTTACAGAGAAACTATTTTTTGCATTTGCCTGATAACTTACATACAAAGTCGGGAACAAATTCACATAACTTTTCTTGAACATTGAATCATTATTGTTCACAGTGTATGCGTTTCCTAATTGATGCCCTGAATAATTTGTATTCTCCAATCTTAAACCCGCCTGAATGCTCCATTTTTTTATTTGCTTATTCAAATTGACATAAGCGGCGTTAATATTTTCGCGATATAAAAACCGGTTTGTTTTTGTAGTATCAACCTCAGAAATATTGTTTATAACATTATAATAGTTAGCGGTATTATCTGTTGATACATAACTCGTTTTTATGCCAGCTTCAAACTTTAAATTATTTTTGAAAGGATGAGAAAAATCTGATTTGAAACTATATATGTTTATGTCGCTTGGCAAATTTCCGGTAAGAACCGTTTCATTTTTCTTGACCAAATTCGGATCGTAAGTAATGTTATCAAAATATTGATTGCTGGATGAATTGTATTTTATATAATCTGCATCAGCTGTTAATTCAGTTCCTGTTGAATCAAATTGATGTCTGAAATTAAAATTGATAGATCCATTTTTCCATAAGCCTTTGGTGGTGCTTGGGGAAGATACAATTGAATCGATTGTTTGGTCAGCACTCTTTAAAAATATGGTGCTTTGTGAGTTGTTATTTTCCACGTTCCTGAAGCCCCTTGCCACAAAACCAATTGTAGTTCTTTTTGAAAGATAAAAATCGGCGCCCACTTTCAGGTTCAAATCCGGATTTGTAAATTTCATGGTTGTGTGCTGGGTGAAAATGGAGGTAATAAATTTTCCTGTTTGGTCAAGATAATTTCGATTGATATCTAAATTTTGAAAGCCTTCCCAATGGCTATAACCGCCATTCAAAAAGAAATTGAATTTTCCTGTTCTGTAATTCAGATTTAAGCTGCCGCTTGGTTTTGGATAAACACCTTGCG
>CAIYPC010000422.1 GCA_903927975.1 uncultured Bacteroidota bacterium
CAGAGGCGCTGAGGCGCAGATACATAAGATTTAATTATTGCTTTAACGCCTCTGCGTCCTTGCGTCTCTGCGGTAAGCATCATAATCATGGAATCATTGAATTCATTATATCAGCAAAAGATTGATCAATATTCGGCACATCTTCATAAGATTCAGCAGAGAGTAAATCTTGTTGCTATATTGAGGCTTACATGTTTTGCAATATTGGCATATAGCATTTATTCCTGCATAAAAGATTTTCAATATTTAACATTGTTATTTGTCTTCTTGCTTTTTATTGTGTTCATCATTTTGGTAAGAGTCTATTTCAACCTGAAAGACAAAAAAGCATTAATACAAAAATTGCTTTTTATTAATAATAATGAACTTGACATTATTAAAGGCGCAGCAAATCAGTTCGATAATGGGAAAGATTTTCTTTCCCACGAAAGCTATTTCGATGATTTGGATGTTTTCGGGCAAAACTCTTTATATCATTTATTGAATAGAACTACTACCAGTCATGGTTCTTCACAGCTTTCTAATTTGTTGAAAAAAACGCTTTCTAAAAAAGAAGATATACTGAATCAACAAGAAGCTATTAAGGTTTTATCATTAGAAATTGATAACAGGCAATTGCTGGCTGCTTATGGCTTATTAAATCAGGAGAAACAAGGAAATTTATACGGCATTCTTGATTGGCTTAAAATTGATGGCAATCTTCACAAAAAAACATGGCTTCAGATAATCAGATGGGCATTGCCGTTATATAATATCGCCGCAATTCTATTTTATCTTGAAACTGATAATTATTATTTTTTATTGGGTGGGATTATTGCAAGTTGGTCAATTATTCGACCATTTTCAAAATATATCAATCACCAGCATACGCTTGTTACTGAGAAGCAAAAAATATTGCAGCAATATGCTGACATCCTGAAAATATTTGGCAGCATCAATCCTCAGCAATCTGTTTTATTAAAAGAACTGAATAGCACATCAGCAAATGCGCATGAATCCATCAAACAACTTTCACAATTAACTTCTTTGTTTGATCAGCGTTTAAATATGGTTGTGAACATATTATTGAACAGTTTAGCACTATACGATATTCAATGTATTATCAACCTTGAAAAATGGAAAGAGAAAAACAAAAGCAATTTTGAAAAATACATAGATTGTGTTGGGAAGATAGAAAGTTTATGTTCACTTGCTTGTTTTGCGCATAACCATCCGCGTTATTCATATCCAACTGTCGTTGAAAACGAGCTTTTAATTTATGGAACACAATTGGCGCATCCTTTAATTTCAGAAAATGAAAATGTAGCAAATGATTTTTCTATCGGTAAAGATAGTCGCCTCCAATTATTAACAGGATCCAACATGTCGGGCAAAACAACCTTTTTGCGAACAGTAGGCATTAATCTATTGCTTACCCAATGCGGTGCTCCTGTTTGTGCTTCTTCATTTTCTTTCAAGCCAATGAGGATACTTTCTTCCATTAGAGTAAGTGATTCATTGCAGGAACACACTTCTTATTTTATGGCAGAATTAAAAAGACTGCAACAAATTATTCTGCAATTGCAAAATGGCGAGCCTGCATTGGTTTTGGTTGATGAGATATTGCGCGGCACAAATTCAGAAGACAAAACAAATGGCTCGGAAGAGTTTGTGAAAAAATTATTGCAATACAATTGTCTCTCGCTTTTTGCAACACACGATCTTGCCCTCAGTAAATTAGAAAACGATTTTCCGGGGAAAGTAAGCAACTATTGTTTTGAAAGTATTATTGAAAATGGAGAGCTTTCATTTGATTATAAATTGCAGAGCGGTGTTGCGAAAAATAAAAATGCATCGTTCCTCATGAAGAAGATGGGGATTATTTAATGTGCTAATGTGATGATTCGATAATGTGCTAATTTGG
>CAIYPC010000423.1 GCA_903927975.1 uncultured Bacteroidota bacterium
CTTTATGTCAAACAATACTACTTTCGGGGTATCATGTTTATAAAATTCAGCGGTTGAAAAATTTATTAATTGCAGCTACTCGGTTATGAACATGCAATTTTTCATAAATGTTGTAAGTATGCTTGCGAATAGTCTCAGTGCTAAGTTGCATTTTATCAGCAATTTCTTTATAGAGCATACCACTAGCGAGATATTGAAGCACTTCGTTTTCTCTGCGCGATAATGTTTTTAATTGTTTTTTCGCTGGGTTAAGATCGGTATTTTGAAAGAGTTGCCCAGTTTGTATTGCACGAACAATTTTAATGGCGATTTGGCTGCTCATCGGCGACCCTCCTTCATATAGTTCCTTGATGGATTCAAGCAGTTTTTCTGGAGTAGCTTTTTTTAAAACATAACCGTTTGCGCCCACACTTAGTGCATCGAAAATTTTTTCATCATCTTCATACACAGTGCACATCATAAAAAGCATGTCAGGGAATTTTTGTTTCAATTCGCTCACACATTCAATTCCATTTTTTCCATCGCCAAGATTGATGTCCATCATCACCACGTCTGGAAGTATGGAAGGTATTTTTCGCAAGGCCTCTTCTCCATTTGAAAAACTGCCTGCCATCACATATTTTCTATCTAAACGAATAATCTCTTCCAGCGAAGTGCGAATGTTATCATTGTCCTCAACTATACAAACAGAAATTTTCATGATGTAAAGTTCATCAACTTACTGGTATAAAAAATACTACTTTGTGGTAGCTATTGGTAAGATTATCTTTTAGGTATAATATTTTTTAAAGGATATTTTCTCTGCGAAGACGTCAACATTTAATTCCATTTCTTTCGGTCTTTTCTGACTTTCCGACTCAAAAAGCAACATGCAATAAATATTTCCCCCTAAAATATTCTTCCCCAAATATTTTTAAAATTTCCATCTGCTTTGGTCTGCAGCCGCTTTCAGAAATTTCCTGAGCAAGGTCGCCGCCTTTTAAACATATTAATCCATCAGGAATTACGGAATCGCTTTCGTCATCTGACATCTGCCATCTACCTTTCTTTTTCAGCAAAGGTTTCGCCCATTTCCATAAATCTTTTAATGGTGCAACTGCTCGCGAAACTGCAACATCAAATTTTTTATTTTTTATTTCTTCGGCACGTATATGCTGTGTGGTAATGTTTTTTAAGCCAGTTCCTAAAGCCACTTCATCTACTACTTTTAATTTTTTCCCGATGCTATCAACCAAATGAAAATTTGTTTCTGGAAAAAAGATTGCAAGCGGCACACCCGGAAACCCGCCACCCGTGCCGATGTCAATCACGTCCATTCCTTTTTGAAAATCAAAAGCTGCTGCAATGCTCAGCGAATGAAGTACATGTTTTTTATAAAGACTGTCAATGTCTTTTCTTGAAATCACATTTATCTTTTCATTCCATTCATGATATAAATTGTGCAGAGCAGAAAATTGCTGCAACTGAACCGGCGTGAAGTCAGCGAAATATTTTGTTATCAGTTCC
>CAIYPC010000424.1 GCA_903927975.1 uncultured Bacteroidota bacterium
ATCTCAGAAGGATTGGCAACCTTCAGGTTCCCGATGAGACAATCATTGAAGCATGGGATGCATTGCTTCTCGATTTTCCGCCGGAAAGAATTGATCTTTTAAAAAAGCTTAGGAATGAATATCGAATTTTTCTCTTCAGCAACACCAATGCGCTGCACATGCGAACGGTAAAAAAAATTTATCAGGATACTTTTAAAGACGGAACACTTGATGAGCTTTTTGAAAAAACATATTATTCAAACATTCTTGGGCTGAGAAAACCAGATGTCGCATCTTATCAATATATCACGAACGAGAATGGGTTGAACCCATCGGAAACTTTATTTGTGGATGATGCATTGGTGAATGCGCAAGGTGCTGATGCAGCAGGGTTACAGGGATATTTCCTTGAGCCGGGAAAGACGGTTCTTGATATTGACTGGCATTCGTCGTAGAAGTTACTCGATATAGAAGGTGGATGTTCGGCTTTAATTTTAAGAACGCTTTTTTAAACGATGGTTGTTTATCAATGATGGATGTTCGATTTTAATCTTGAACAAGCTTCCTAAGCACGACCATCTACCATCGCTCATCCGCACTCCTACTTCTTCACTTCCTCAAAATCGATATAATCGCCTACAACATTTTTTGATTTTGGTTGCGGATTATTTTGAGGCTGAGTTTGTTGCTGATAATTGTTTGCCTGTTGCTGCCCATGCCCGTTCATGTTCTTGAACTGCTCCCGCATTTGCTTGCTTGCCTGCGAAACTGGCACAAAAAAATCAAATACAATCTTATAGATAAGATATATCACGATCCCGTAAAAAAATACTTCTGCTAACATAATCGTTCAAAATTAATACAAATTCAAAACAGCCGTGTTAAGGTCTTGTTTAAAAAAAACTAATCTTTTTTTGGTTTTAACTTTTCGGACAAATAATCAATACCATCAGACGCTCGGTCAACCAGGTGTTCAGCCAGTTTGATTACAGTGTTCCTGAACCGATCATGTTCAAGAAAAAGACTAATAATGGTTGCCGGAATGCCTTTGTATTTTGTTTTTTCTGGTAGAACTGAATTCATCAACATTGGCAAATAATTTTCCTGCAAGTGGGAAAAATTATCATCGAATTGATTTTCCAATTGCTTTGCACGCTGTTTCTGCCGGCGAATTTCTTTTTCGAGCGATGCAAGGTTGTTGGATTTTTTTACTGTTGCCATAATATTTTTTTTTCTGAATTATGATTCTTCTTCCTCATCAATTTCTTCGCTTGCTCTGTCAAGGATAATCTGCATCAACGGTTCCAAAAACAATTTCTTCCTGAAAAGAGTAAATATCACGAAAAGCAAAATGAGCGCGACAGCAACTATCCCAAAACCAATCACAAAACTGTCTGTTAGCTGCGAAAGCCAGAAACCAATGGTTACACCTGCAAAAAGGATAATCAGGAAAACAAGAAATAGTGAAATGATTAGCCAAACAAGATAGCCAGCAGATTTGGACGCCATCCTGATCCCGCTAAGCCTGAATATTTCAAGTCTTGTTTCGAGGTATTCTTTTGCAAGGCTTTTATTGCTCTTTAAAAATGAGCCCATGCTTTCGTTTTCACTCATAATAAATTGCTTTTTATAAAATTACTTTGTTTTATCGGTAACGCACATAACATGCCGAATGTGTTTTCGAGTGCTTCCAGCGAAACCTTGAAGATTTGGCGGATTGCTGTAAAATGTGTGCCGTGCATATGGCACTAGCTTCGCGATGGATCATCGTACAACGGCTCGAAACCCGTAGCTACAAATGTTTCGAGCCTACGGCTCCGCTCTCTAAAAAACCTTCAAGCTCTTGGCGCATTTTCTTCATTTTGCCGTCTGAGGCTTCAACTTTTCAACCAATAACTTAATCAACATATTCGTGCGGCTGCGCCTTTGGGATACAATAACCTAAAATTATTTTTGATGTTTTTTCAGAATAAACTATTTCCCTTACATTTGCAACAGTAAAAGAAGCAACAGAAGGGAACGAACTCGTTCCCTTCTTCATTTTCTTATGGTGCACGAAACACAGATTACGGCAATTGAAACGATGGTTCAAGATTTATTGAACGCAGAAACGGATTATTTTTTGGTGGAGGTAAAGATAAAGCCAACGAATAATGTGAAAGTTTTTTTGGATGGCGACCAAGGTATTTCTATTGATAAATGTGTGCAGATCAACAGAGCGCTCTATAAGAAATTTGAAGAAATACATTTCTTTCCTACCGATGATTTTTCTCTGGAAGTTTCATCGCCCGGTCTTGATCACCCTTTGAAATCTTTTCGTCAATACAAAAAAAATATCGGTCGTTTAGTGGAAGTCGTTTTTCTTGATGGAATGAAAAAAGAAGGTAAGATGACCGAGGTAACCGAAGATGGTATTGTGCTGGAAGAAACAAAAGGGAAAAACAAAAAGAAAGAAGTGATCAATCATGCAATTCTATTTAATAATATAAAAACTACAACCATTCAAATAGTATTTTAACAGTTACGCTAAAAACGTGACATAAATTTTAAGCTATGGCAAGTATTAACCTCATCGAAGCTTTCGCGGATTTCAAGGAAGCAGAAAATATTGACCGCCCAACCATGATGAAAGTGGTGGAAGATGTGTTCAAAACATTGTTGCGCAAAAAATATGGCAGCGATGATAATTTTGATGTGATCGTGAACGCCGAAAAAGGCGACCTTGAAATTGTGCGTCATCGCATTATTGTGGAAGATGGCAACGTTAATGATCCATTGGCTGAGGTTCCTTATAGTGAAGCAGTGAAAATTGAGCCCGATTATGAAGTGGGCGAAGAATTATATCAGGAAATAGAAATCCTTGATTTTGGCCGCCGCGCAATTTTGGCTGCAAAGCAAACACTTGCAAGCCGCATCGGCGATCTTAAGAAAAATGTGCTGGTAAAAAAATACAGCGATCGCATTGGCGAAATCATCAATGCAGAAGTATATCAGGTTTGGAAAAAAGAAATCTTATTATTGGATGAAGAAGGCAGTGAATTAATTCTTCCAAAATCTGAACAGATCCCGCAAGATTATTTTAAAAAAGGTGAATCTATCAGAGCAGTTGTAAAAAAAGTTGACCTGAAGAACAATTCACCCGTTATTATATTATCAAGAACAAGCCCTTCCTTCCTTTCTAAATTATTAGAAATTGAAGTGCCTGAAATTTTTGATGGATTGATTGTTATAAAGAAGATCGTTCGTGAACCGGGAGAGCGTGCTAAAGTGGCTGTTGAATCTTATGATGACAGGATTGATCCTGTGGGTGCTTGTGTGGGAATGAAGGGAAGCCGCATACACGGCATCGTTAGAGAATTGAAGAATGAAAATATTGATGTTATTAATTGGACCGCTAATACGCAATTGCTTATCCAGCGTTCATTAACGCCATCAAGAATAACAAGCATGGATATAGACAGCGAAAAGCTCCATGCAAGTGTCTATCTAAAACCTGATCAGGTTTCGCTTGCCATCGGTCGCAAAGGTGTAAATATAAAGTTGGCTCAGGAATTGACAGGGTACAGCATTGATGTGTTCCGCGATAACGAGGGAGAAGTAGAAGAATATGACATTGACCTTGAAGAATTCAGCGATGAAATAGAACCGTGGATAATTGATGAGCTCAAACGTGTTGGCTGCGACACGGCGAGAAGCGTGCTTGTGCTCACTCCAGAAGAATTAGAAAGAAGGACCGACCTTGAAAAAGAAACGATTGATGAAGTGAAGAGGATTTTGAAAGAAGAATTTGAGAAAGAATAAAAAATAAGACAATTAAAAAATTGCTCAATAACTCAATTGAGGAATTGTGAAATTGTCACATTGAGCAATTAATATCATTATGTCAGAAGCAACAACAGCATTAAGATTGATGGCGGCCGCCAAAGAATTTAACATTGGCAAGGAAACGCTTGTTGATTTTTTGGTAGGCAAAGGATTTAGTAAAGATGACCTGAAACCTACTTCTAAGCTAACAGAAGAGATGTACAGATCTTTGCAACTTGAGTTTCAGGGCGACAAGGTTGCAAAAATAAAAAGCGATCAGATTGATTTGCCGAAAGGCAGCAGTGTGGAAGCTAAAAAGAAGAAAGAAGACGAAACTATTCTTTTCAAAAAAGAGGTAAAAAAAGTGCCTGTTGTTGAGGAAACTCCACCTCCTGCGCCCCCACCTCCGCCGCCTCCCGTTGAAGTAATTGTAAAACCCCCAGTGCCAGTTGAGCCCCCTAAAAAGGAAGAGCCGGAAATCACAAAAGTAGAGTCTCCTGAAATTGAAGGACCGAAAGTTCTTGATAAGATTGATCTTTCGACCATTGATTCATCGACGAGGCCAAAGAAAATTATCAAAAAGAAGCAACCTGAAGCGGAGCCAAAAGTAGAAGTTGTTGAACCACAGCCAAAAGTAGAAGCTAAAGAAGAACCGAAAATTGAAGAGATATCAGCGCCTGTTGTTGCTGAGGTTGAAAAGGTAATCGAAGAAGTGGTTCCTCAGGAAGAAACGCCAGAATTAGTAATAGAAAATATCAAAGCAGAAAAAATAGAAGGTCCTAAAATATTGGGCAAAATTGATTTGCCAGTTGATAGCGACACAAGGCCGAAGCCTGCTGCTGCGGAAGAAAAACGCAAACGCAAGAGAATTCCTATTGAAAAGAAAGCTCCTCCCGGACCTGGTGGAAGAATACAGCGCGATGGCGGTGGTGGTGGCGGTTTTCAAAGAGGCCCTGGTGGTGGCGGTGATAGACCTCACCATGGTGGCGGTAGTC
>CAIYPC010000425.1 GCA_903927975.1 uncultured Bacteroidota bacterium
CCGATCTAACAGTCTATTTATTTTGTAGAGAAAAAAGATAAGACATCATTGCTTTTGCATTTGTTGAAAAACAAATTGATTAACACTGCTTTGGTTTTTACGCGCACCAAACACGGCGCAGATAAAGTAGCGCAAAGCCTCACCCGCGCAGGCATAAAAGCCGAAGCGATACATGGAAATAAATCGCAAAATGCTCGCCAGCGTGCATTGACAAATTTTAAAGCACAGCAAACGAGAGTCTTGGTTGCAACCGATATCGCAGCGAGAGGAATTGATATTGATGAACTCACGCATGTGATCAATTTCGAGTTGTCGAATGTGCCTGAAACTTATGTACACCGCATAGGTCGCACTGGTCGTGCAGGCGCAAGTGGCACTGCTATTTCTTTCTGCGATGCAGAAGAAAAAGAATTTCTGAGGGATATTCAGAAGCTGATCAACAAATCTATTCCGGTGATAACTGATCATCCATATCCGATGAGCAATACATCGCTTATTGCATATCCTTCTGCTCACAGAAATCCTGCGCAGCAAAGAAACAGACCGGGTGGCAATCGCTCTAACCAAAGAAGCGGTCAGCGATCATGGTCTGGAAGTCATCGTGCGAGATAATCTGAAAATTAATTTTGATGAATATAAAGCCCTGTTTTTATGCGGGGCTTTTTTGTTAGTACTATTCATCTCTGTTAATTTTTTTCCAAACATTTTTTGCATTAAATAATTCAAACTGCTTTGCTTTATTTTTAGAATCACAATCAATCTTATTCTGTGGCCATCTATATAATCTGTGGCTAAAATTTTCTTTTCATGAAATTATTCTCACCAATAATATTCTGCTTCATTATAATTTCCAATTCTGCTTTGAGCAATACGAATCAAGATTCATCCATCGCTCATCTTATTTCAAAAAAGCAATACGAAAAATTATTTCCACATCATAATGCGCTTGATTCTTATCAAAACTTCGTCGAGGCTTCAAAAACTTTTCCTTTGTTCACGAATGAAGGAGATTTATTAACGCGCAAAAAAGAGCTTGTCGCTTTCTTTGCAAACATTGCACATGAAACATCAGGCGGCTGGAAAGAAGCGCAAGGCGGTACTTATGTTTGGGGATTAGTCTATACTGAAGAGCTTGCTTGCAAAGACATTGCATGCCCCCAATATAGCACAGCAGGCACTGGCAAGTATCAACCGGTAGAAGGAAAATCTTATTACGGCAGGGGACCGATGCAATTGAGCTATGCGTATAATTATGGTTTGGCTGGAGATGAATTGAATTTGCCATTATTGCAACAGCCTGAATTGGTAAGCACTGATGGCGTGATCGCTTTTAAAACTGCATTATGGTTTTGGATGCGCGATCAAAAACCAAAACCTTCCTGTCATAATGTAATGAGCGGGAAATGGCAACCGACTGAAGATGATATAAAACAAAATCGCAAGCCAGGATTTGGAATGGTCATCAACATTATCAATGGCGGGGTTGAATGCAATACGACAGATTCTTTGATTGAAGCAAAAAGAAAAGAAAGGATTGGTTTTTACAAGTGGTTCGCGGGAATGATGAATATTACTGTTGAAGACGATTGTGATTGCATCGGCATGGCAGCTTACGGGCGATAGATAAAAGATATCCATTCATTCCTTAACTTAGATTGCATAATAAAACAACTGCCATGGAACTCACCAACGCCATCAATTGGTTTGAGATACCAGTTACTGATTTCGATCGCGCAAAAAAATTCTACGAAGCCATTTTTGATTACCAGATACCAGAGAGCATGGTTGGTCCAACAAAAATGGGGTTCTTTCTCTATGATTTTAAATCCGGAAAAATTGGTGGCGCCATTTGTCACGGCGATGGATATACGCCATCGCAAGAAGGCTCGCTGGTTTATCTGAATGGAGATCCTGATCTTCAAATCATATTAAATAGAGTAGAAAATGCTGGTGGCAAAATCCTTCAACCAAAAACACGGATAACCGCAGAAGTGGGATGCGTTGCCATTTTTACCGACACCGAAGGCAACAGGGTGGCATTGCATTCGAGGGTATAAAAAATTTGACTTACGTTCTTAAAACCATTTAGGTCTTTGCAAAATAGCTAACTTCAACCCATGCTGAAAAAATCTACACTTCAGTTATTAAGGTTTCATTTTTCTTTTTTTCTGATGCCGGTTTATTGGTTTGCATTGAGCCAATTGAGCGATAAAAACTGGCTTCGTGCCGCTCTTGTTTTCATTATACTTCATCTATTGGTTTATCCTGCAAGCAATGGTTATAACAGTTATATGGATCGGGATGAAACGAGCATCGGTGGTTTAAAAAAACCTTCTCAACCAACGAAGCAGCTTTTTTATGTAACAGTAATTATGGATGTGACGGCGTTAATATTCAGTGCTTTTATCAGCATTTATTTTTTGTTTGGAATTTCGATTTATATTCTCGCATCGCGAGCTTATAGTTATCGAAAAATAAGATTGAAGAAATATCCAATCATTGGATATCTGACTGTAATAATTTTTCAAGGAGCACTAACTTTTATTTTAGTCTATCACGGAGTACATACTGATAAGACATTGCATGTACCTCTTGAAGGAATGATTGCAAGCTCATTATTGATTGGAGGATTTTATCCGCTTACTCAAATTTATCAGCACGATGCCGACTTGAAAGACGGCGTAAAAACCATCAGCTACTTGTTAGGTTACAGAGGCACTTTTATATTCACAGCCATCATTTATCTTTTTGCGATGATGGCATTGGCTTATTATTTTTTTACATTGCTGGAGACAAGAGAATTTTTTGTGCTGGCAACCTGTATGGCACCTGTGCTCGTTTACTTTTTTATATGGGCAGCAAAAGTTTGGAAAAATAACAAGCAGGCTAATTTTGAAAACACCATGCGTATGAACCTGATTGCGTCTGTTTGCACAAATATTGGCTTTATAGTTGTTATGTTCATGAATGAATTTTTATAAATCGAAAAAAATCAGGATTACGTAAATTGAAGTAGAATAAAATATTTTGAGCAAGATTATTTCCATTGGCACGGCGGTCCCTTCGCACAGGCATAAACAAGATGATATACTTCATTTCATGCAGCATGTTTATGCAATGAACGAAACAGACAAGAGAAAATTAAAATTTTTATACCACCAAAGCAGTATTGATTATCGCCATTCCGTGATTCCTGATTATAGCAGAGGCATGAGCGATTGGAAATTTTATCCGCATTCAGAAAATCTGGAACCATTTCCTTCATTGGAACATCGCATGGCGTGGTATTATAAATATGCTGCTCCTCTTTCTGTTGATTCAATTCGTGATTGTATTGCTAACAAAATCAGTCATCAGGAAATTACACATCTCATAACAGTTAGTTGCACGGGCATGAGCGCTCCCGGGCTTGATCTTCAGGTGATGGAATTGATGGATCTTCCGAAAAACATTTTCAGGACTTCGATAAATTTCATGGGCTGTTACGCAGCCATTCATGCGCTTAAATTGGCAGATGCAATTTGCAATGCTGATGAGGATGCAAAAGTGTTGATTGTATGCACCGAGCTTTGCACTTTGCATTTTCAAAGAGAACCTACAACAGATAACATCGCATCGAGCTTATTATTTTCAGATGGATCAGCAGCGGCGCTCATTACTTCAGATAAAAATCATTCGAAAGGAATTCATTTAAAAAAATTCTATTCAGAAATATCAACAAAGGGAAAAAAAGACATGGCTTGGGAATTATCTTCTACAGGATTTTTAATGACGCTGAGTGGCTATGTTCCGAATTTAATTGAAGAAGATTTTGAATTGTTTACTGAACGAGCATTACAAAAAAATAATTTAAAGAAAGAAGATATTACTAGCTGGTGTATTCACCCCGGCGGCAAAAAAATTCTGGAAGCCATTCATAAAAGCCTGCATTTAGCAGAAGGTTCATTAGAAGACAGCTACGATGTGCTCAAACAATATGGGAATATGAGCTCCGCAACTATATTATTTGTTTTGAAAAAGATCTTTGAAAAAACTGATTCAGAAAAAGACAAAACCATATTTGGTGCTGCTTTTGGACCAGGGTTAACAATGGAAACGTTTGTTGCAACAGCGTAACTATTTTCAAAAACCTAAAAAGCTACATGAGCACAAAGAATAAACACTGCATCAAAATCATTCATGCACTCATGTAGCAAATTTTTAAAACAATAATTATTGAATACTAAGCTTTGTATCCTCTTTAACTTTCACATGCTGCAACTTAATTTGCTTAGCAACCGTTGCTTTTCCATCAGACACTTCTAAAATATAAGTGCCTTCATCAGCATCTCTAAAATTATAATCTTTCCCAGTCTGATCTTGTGCTTTTCCGGTATTGAAACTATCAATAGTAGTACCATCAGCAGTTTTTAATCTTACTGTCAATCTTTTTGCCTCCATCTTGTAAATGATCAAACGGATTACTTCAGAATTATTAACCTGATTTACTGAAATGCTAAACGTTTCTTTGCCCGCTGAAACATAATTGCTATTTGAAACAATTGGAGCTTCAGAAGATTTAGAGAAAGCGAAAACTGGGCTTGCTAAAAAAGGTAAGCCTGCGAGGAGAGTTGCCATAATTGGCTTTGCTAATTTGTTCATGATTTTTAATTTTTAAAATGAATATGTTGTTTGGATTCTTTTCTATTAATCAAAAGCGTTCAATTTCATAAAAGACATTCATAGGACGCGATTAAAATAAAATAGTTACAGTTAATCATAAGTCAGTTAGAATAAGGAGAAACATTTTCTATAATTGTTGCATGCACTAAAAAAAATTAATCAATAGTTAAAAGCCTTAACGTTTTATTTATTCCGGAAATAAATTGAAAATAATTTTTCGTATAGCAAGATTTCGAAAAGCGTGCCATTAGCTATTCTTCTGAAACTCAATGTTAACAGGCATTTGAAGGAAATAGAGTTGTATTGTTTCCGAACACTATTGTTCTATCATGGTACAATTTCAAGACAAAATATAAACGCAATTCATCTTTTTTGAACCATATCTTATAAAAAACATGAGAGCTTCTCAAATCAGGTAATGAATAAGATTATTATTGATTTTAAAACTTCATCTTAAATTGTAACATGAATTTTTCAGTTCGCTCACATCAAAAAGAATTGCTTGACAAAGATGATATTCCTTTTGATTTGATCCGTCAAAATATGCATGAATTAAATGTTATCAATACTTATCTCGGAGGTCATGCAATTACGCTAAACGGTTTAAAGAAATTAGTAGGACATAAAAAAGAAATTGCTGTTTGCGAAATTGGATGTGGTGGGGGAGATAATTTGCTCGCGATAAAAAAATGGTGCGATAAAAAAAATATCAACGCACATTTGATAGGCATTGATATAAATAATAATTGCATTGAATATGCAAAATCAAAAATAAAAAATAAAAATTTTTCTTTAATCTCAAGCGATTACAGCACCTATAAATTTTCAGAGAAACCAGATATCATTTTTTCGTCTTTATTCTGTCATCATTTTACGAATGAAGAATTATTTAGCATGTTGCGATGGATGCAAACAAATTCGTCTGTCGGTTTTTTTATTAATGACCTTCATAGAAATGTGTTGGCTTATTATTCAATAAAATGGATCACAAAAATTTTCTCAAAATCCTATTTGGTAAAAAATGATGCACCTTTATCTGTGTTAAGAGGTTTTAAAAGAGAAGAATGGAAATTGCTTTTTCAACAATCAAACATTAATACTTATTCATTGCAATGGAAGTGGGCTTTCCGTTGGCTGATAGTTGCTCCTAACAAAAATGCATGACCCAAGAACAGAACAAAATATATGATGTAGTTATTATCGGCGGCGGTCTTGCAGGTCTTGCTTTGTCAATTCAATTGGCAAAAGCCGATTATAACGTAGCGCTTTTTGAAAAAGAGAAATATCCTTTTCACAAAGTTTGCGGCGAATATATAAGTTTTGAAAACTGGAATTTTTTAGAAGAGCTTGGCTTGCCCTTAAGCGATTGGAGTCTTCCTGTGATTAAGCATTTAACAATCTCTGCCCCAAATGGAAATTTTATTCAGAATGATTTGCCATTGGGCGGCTTTGGCATAAGCCGTTATAAAATTGATGCAGCTTTGGCTAATATCGCGAGACTATCTGGTGTAGAAGTTTTCGAGGAGAATAAAGTTTCTGATGTTGCTTTTGAAAATCAAATGTTCAGCGTGCAATCTTCTTCATTTAGTTGCAAAGCAAAAATTGTTTGCGGCAGTTTTGGCAAGCGCAGTAATCTCGATATTAAATGGAAAAGAAATTTCACGTTGAAAAAAAATGACAAGTTGAACAATTATATTGGGGTGAAATATCATGTCCAAACAAATTTTCCCTCAAATGAAATTGCGCTTCACAATTTTAAAAATGGTTATTGCGGCATCTCTCAAATTGAAGAAAATAAATATTGTCTTTGTTATTTAACCAATGCAGAAAATTTGCGCATCAGCAACAATTCAATTGCAGAAATGGAAAAAAATATTTTGCGCGTCAATCCTTTTTTAGAAAAAATATTTTCTTCTTCTGAATTTTTGTTTGCAGAGCCAGTGATCATTTCACAGATAAGCTTTGAGAAAAAAACAAAAATCGAAAACCACATATTAATGCTGGGTGATGCCGCAGGAATGATCACGCCGCTTTGTGGCAATGGCATGAGCATGGCGCTTCATGCGAGCAAGATTGCTTGCAAGCATATTGACTCATTTTTAAAACAAAATACATCAAGACATGAAATGGAACAGGATTATACTGATGAATGGAACCGCTTCTTCAGCAAACGCTTGCTTGCAGGGCGAATTATACAACGTTTCTTCGGAGATAATTTTCTTTCAAACTTTTTGATCCGCACCATCAAGCCATTTCCAAAATTTGTTTCATATTTGATCCGCCAAACACATGGAACACCTTATTGAAAATAAAATGAAATACCTCTTTCTCGTGCTCTTGTTTTTTGCTAGCACCAAATTGACCGCACAGAATTATCATGCAGTGGAAGGGTCGTCTTTTGCAGGAAGTTTGGGCGTTTCAAATAATCCAGCTTCAATAGTAAACACTCCTTTCACTTGGGATATCGACCTCTTTTCACTTCAATTAACAAATGGCACCAATCTGTTCACCATTCATAATTATTCTTTAATCTCTTCAGCAAAAAAAACAACAGTAGATAATAATAATGGCATTAATAAAAGATTTGATGATATAAATTTCAACATCAACTTGTTGAATGCGCGATTTGCCCTCAATCGAAAACAGGCATTTGCATTTGGCGCGAACATCCGGGGATATGGCCGCCTAAAAACAGGGGCATATAATTATAATGATACTCTTCAGGATGTGAATCAATTTTTTTCTATCAATGATATCGCCAATAATTATAATGGAAATTTCATTGGCAGTAGTTGGCTGGAAGGATTTCTTACATATAGTCAAACAATATTCGATGATTCTCGCGGAAGGCTGAATGCCGGAATAACGGTGAAGGCTACACGTGGAATTTCAGGTTCATTTGCGCAATTACAAAATGGAACAGTATCATTAAATGACAATGGCACGTCACAGTATTACACTTTAAAAACTGCAAACGGTATATATGGTTATTCCTATAATTACGATGGTTGGCAAAACAGTAAATCAACAACACAGAATATCAGAGATTTTCTGATTACAAATACACGCGGCGGGTTTTCATTTGACATCGGTGCAGAGTACCTTATCAAATCTCAAGCGATAAGCACTTATTTCGATGATGACAACTATTTTGATTACGATTGGAAAATAGGTGTTTCGTTATTGGACATTGGTCATAATCAATATCGCTATGGAAACAAAAGCCACTCTTTCACATCGCCTGTTGCGAATGTAACAGACGATGACCTGAATAGAAAATTCGACTCGGTAAGCAATTTTTCAAACATTAATGATAGTCTCGCAACGATTGTAAATGGCTTTTCATCCATTAATGGAAAATTTAAAATCCAAAACCCAACACGTTTGGTGATTAATGTTGACAAGCCTTTGGGAAATGATTTTTATATGAACGCAAACCTATCAATAAACCTGAGCAGTGTTTTTAGCGGTGGCAGTAAATATGTGCAGGAATTAAATTTTCTTTCTATCACCCCGAGATGGGAGACAAAAAGATGGGGCGTTTATTTGCCCATACAATATAATACAGAAGGGCAATTTTGGATTGGTGGCGCCTTTAAAGCTGGGCCACTTTTATTCGGTGTTCACAATTTGGCAAATATTTTTTCAAAAAATAAAATGCAGAATGGTGGCGGTTATATAGCAATAGTGATAAGATCTTCAAAAATGACAGAGAAAAAAATGGATAAGCGATTAGATTGTCCAACTAAGTGAAGTGATAAGTAGTATGTGACAAGAGAGCGTCAATAAATTATTCAAAATTTTTTTGTTGAAATTCTTAATTTCATTTTTCCAAAACACTGTTTTATGAAATTGAGATTAATTCTTCTGCTTTGTATCTGTTCTGAATTTTCTTACAGCCAAATAGCTAACGACAACGATCAGTTCTTTGTGTTCAATAAAAAATGGGAGCCTGTAGATATTAAAAAGGCAGCTTATTTTCTACGTGTAAGACAACTAGGCGATTCCAATTGGGAATGGATGTATTATAATATTTACGGACCAAGAGTGAAGCTGGAACATTACAAGGACACTAAACGAGCAATTAAAAACGGAAATTTTGTCTATTATTTTCCGAAAGGCACGATCGACTCGCTAGGCAATTATGTGAATGATCAGCCCGATGGCGAATGGCGGTTCTTAGATGCGAAAGAACAATTGATAAGAAAGAAAACGTATAGCAATGGAGTTCTGCTAAGCGATTCATCATTTACGCCCAAAAATGATCCAGCACCTTCAAAAAAATATGAAAAGAAACCGGGCGAAATTGAATCCGAATACCCCGGCGGACAATCTGGTTGGGCAAGGTTTCTTAATAAAAATCTGCATTATCCTGACAGAGCAATCAACAATACGGTACAAGGCGAAGTCAGCGTTCAATTTATAGTTGATAAAGAAGGAAATGTGACTGACCCTGCAATTAATAAATCTGTTGAATATCCTTTAGATGAAGAAGCATTGAGGATGATGAGCATTTGTGGGAAATGGACTCCCGCAGTTCAGGATGGGCGGTTGGTGAGATCCTATAAAAGACAGCCAATTATTTTCAAATTAGATTAGAAAAAACTTTTGCAAAGACAATTTGTTATTAATAAGATATGGAACCAAAAAATAAAAAAACACTTGTGCTTGGTGCATCGGATAACCCAGCGAGATATAGTTATTTAGCCGTGAACAAATTGCGCAGCAAAGGAAATGATGTGGTAGCTATTGGCAGAAAAAAAACAACAGTTGCTGATGTGGAAGTAGGAACTGAAAAAAAGCAATTTGAAAATATTGATACTGTAACGCTTTATCTCAACCCCAATAATCAAAAAGAATATTACGATTATATCCTCGCTCTTCATCCCAAAAGAATCATTTTTAATCCAGGTGCAGAAAATGAAGAATTATTTAATCTCGCTAAATCCAACGGCATAAAGGCTTTAGAAGCATGCACGTTGGTTTTGCTCAGCACGAACCAATTTTAATACAATATTGGAAGCCGGTTTTCGTTTATTAAACAGAACATTTTCATTTCATATTAGTTGATCGTACCCTTTTAAAATCCAAAAAGAATTAAATGAATAACCTACCTTTTCTCAGCTCTGCAACTGCTTATTTGTCGCACACTTATTTCCAGAATTTTATAAAAGATATTTCCTACATCATTCAGCAAAAGCCAAATAGCAATTTGCTGCAACCACAGTTTGTTCTTCCACAGCATCATATAACGTTATTGCGAACACGTAAAAATCATTGAGCGAAAGCTTGAACATTATCATTTAATCCGTACCCTTTAAAAACTATTTTTACGCAACGCATTTGTGAATCATCGCAAAAGTTAATATAACGATAACGCATACACTATTTTGCTGTTAATGGGTTTTTCGGTAAATTCGGAAAACCCATTTTTTATGTTATGGAGAAAATTTAATGGTGATCCTGTTGATTTGCCCATCATCGATGCGGTTGAGCAGGCCATCAAAAGAGAAACTGAAAAAGGCTTTCATCTGAAAGTATGTATTGGCACCGACTCGCGAGTGAAGGGTGCTGAAACTGAATTTGCTACTGTAATTGTTTTTTTGAGAGAAGGCCGCGGCGGCTTCATGTTCATACACAATGAAAAAACGAGAACGCAGTATAGCATTAAAGAACGCATGTTGGTGGAAGTTGCAAAAAGCATTGAAATTGCTTATGAGCTTTGCAACCTTTTTAACAGATATGATGTGGATATGGAAGTACACGCCGACATCAACACCAATCCGCATTTCAAAAGCAACGACGCACTCAAAGAAGCAATGGGCTATATTCTTGGAATGGGCTTTGCCTTCAAAGCCAAACCAGAAGCCTTTGCCAGCAGCAGTTGCGCAAACAAAGTGGTAAACTAACTCTGAACTATGGACACAGAGCGCCGCTGAGATAACAGAGAACCACAGAACATTTTCTCTGCGCACGTCTCCGTCTTTAAAGTTATCCTTTTGAAGCTGACGAAGCAAGCAGTGAAAATTCACTGCTCATAAACTCTACTCCTTAAAATTTTCTTAAAGCTTTTTATTGCTGCAACGATTTTGCTTTCTTTACTGTCAGCACTAATAAATCTCTTAAATGAAACTGGCAACAGCATTCGCCTTATTTTGTTCTGTAATTTTTGTGAGTTGCAGAAAAGATGAGATGGTTTATCAAAATTCACCTGTCTCGATAGAAGGGACATGGAATTATATTGGCTATAGCGGTGGCCTTGCAGGCTTTCCTTTTATTTCAGCAAACTCTGCTGGTGTTTATATTCAGTTGAAGGGATCGCAATTAATAATCACATCTGGTGAAGCGGCAAAATGTATGGAATATCAGTTTAAAGCAGACTCGTCCAGCAATAGTTATTATCAGCTAACAGGATTGCTAACAACAAGCGACACAAGTATTTTGCTGCCAATGGCTGATATGAAAACTTATAATGTCAGCATCTCGAATGACACATTAACCTTGTATCCAAGTATGTGTTCTGATTGTTTTACAGCGATATACACTCCTTCGCTAAAACACTTCGACTGTTCAGATAACAACCACTAGTCTTCTTTATTTGCAAATTCAATATTGCATTCCTCGATCAGTTGCAGAATTTTTTCGCGACCGGTTTTCTTAATCGCGCTGGTAACAAAATGTTGAGGAAGGAACTGCCATGTCACGCGCATTTTATCTAAGAAAGATTTTACGTTGAGGCTAACCGTGCGCTGGTTTTCTTTATCGGATTTTGTGAACAGGATACAAAAAGGCACTTTCCATTGACCCAATTGGTTCACAAATTCAAGATCAATTTTTTGTGGAGCGTGACGACTATCAATCAATATAAAAACATTCATCAACGTTTCGCGCTTGCGCAGATAATCTTCAATCATCTTCTCCCAACTTTTTCTTTGCTTCAAAGAAACTTTTGCAAAACCATAACCTGGAAGATCCACAACGTACCATTCTTTATTGATCAAAAAATGATTGATGAGCTGCGTTTTGCCGGGCGTTCCTGAAGTTTTAGCCAGCTTCTCGTTGTTGCAGAGCATGTTTATCAAAGTAGATTTTCCAACATTGCTTCGGCCGATGAAAGCATATTCCGGCTTATCCGGTTTCGGAGCTTGCAGATAATCGGGGCTGCTGATGATATATTCTGATGATTTGATGAGCATATTTCGGGATGCAAGATACGATGCAGTTTGTAGTTTGTGGTTTACAGTTTGTGGTTCTGTGGAAGCGAGTTTGGTTGTAGCAATTATACATTCCTTTTTATTCATCTTTTTTTAAACGCGGAGACGGGGAGACGCAGGGATGTAATCTCTGTGGTTTATCTGTCTAACTCTGCGGCTCTCTGTGTCCAGCTTTTCCAAGATAAAATTTGTAAGGAATGTTGAGCTTGAAGAACTACAAACAACAAACTACAAACTCGAAACTGTCTTATCTTCGCCGCCCAATGGCCAAATATTCTCACGATCATATTGTCCCCTTCAAAAATTCGGAGCTGGAAAAAAAACAGCAGGTGGCTGATATGTTTGATCGCATTGCTTTTCGCTACGATTTTATGAACAGGTTCATGAGTGGCGGCATTGATATTCGCTGGAGAAAAAAAGCAATCAAAGAACTAAAAGAAATCAACCCACAAAATATTTTAGATGTTGCCACCGGCACTGCGGATGTCGCTATAATGATGGCAAAATATCTTCAACCAAAAAAAATTATTGGGATAGATATTTCTGAAGGCATGCTCAATATTGGCAGAAAAAAAATTTCTGAATTATCTCTGAACAACATTATCGAACTGCAATCTGGCGATAGCGAAGCCATTCATTTTCCTGACAACACATTCGACGCAATAACAGTATCATTCGGTGTTCGCAATTTTGCAAACCTTGAAAAAGGGCTTGGAGAAATGTTACGTGTGCTGAAACCCAGCGGGAAATTGGTGGTGCTTGAATTTTCAAAACCAAAGCAATTTCTTTTCAAAAAAATATATTCGCTTTATATGAAAACCGCCGCCGCCCGCATTGGAAAGTGGATTGCAAAAAACCGCGAGGCATACCAATATCTGAACGAATCAGTGAACGCTTTTCCTGAGGGAGAAAATTTTCTGGCGATATTGAACAAAGTAGGCTACAAAAACTTCTATTCAAAAAAGCTCAGTTTGGGCATCTGCAGCATTTATTGTGGACAGAAATAAGGCTATTCAACTCATTTTTAACTAAATCCTTCGCAATTAATTTGTCTCTCAGCCGTTATTTTGTCCTGAAACGGATTTGGGCGTCCCATTTTACTTATTAAATAATTTACATACAGGTGTTTATCTCATTAAGAAACTCATTGAAGGCGAAGAAAAAAGCAATGATTTTTGTAGTTGCTGTTTGTGGAATTATTGCCACATCATCCAATGCGTCCGCACAATTGCGCGACAATTTGAATCTTCCTGATCGCGACAGCAAATTGTATCATCTTGGCATTGCCCTTATTTATAACAATTCTCATTTTCAGGCAAGTGCTCATCCAACTTTTTTGGGGCAGGATAGCATTATGTCAGTTAATCCTTTAAACACGGGTGGCTTTGGGCTGGCTGGTATGCACACGCTCAGGCTCAGTGATCATCTCGAGTTTCGCATCGTATTCCCGCAGTTGATGTTTTCTTATAAGAATCTTGAGTACAACACAATGAACACTACGACTGGTGCAAAAAGCACATCAGTAAAACGAGTAGAGTCAATTTTGCTTGGATTTCCCACGCATCTCAAATTCATGAGCGATCGTATAGAGAATTTTCGTTTTTATATGTTCGGTGGTGTAAATTATCAATACGATCTCGCATCAAACGCAAGCTCGCGCAAAGCGCAGGATCTTGTGAAGTTGAAACCTTATGATTTCAGCATTGAAGGCGGTGTTGGCTTCCAATTTTATTTTCCCGTATTTATCTTAACACCTGAAATAAAATTCAGCGATGGACTTATAAACGTCCACAGCCGCGATCCAAACCTGATCAACTCCAGCGTTATTGACAAACTCAATTCGCGGATGATTGTTTTCTCTTTAATATTTGAAGGATAAATTGCATTTCGGATTGTGAATTTTGAATTGCGGATTTCTTTACTCTTGCAAATCAAAACTACCTTCTAGCTTTCTATTAAAATAAAACTCATAGCTAAAAGCTCATGGCTCTTTTGCTTCCCGTTAGTTAATTCTGTTTTGTGTAAACGACAAACCTCTGCATCTCATTGACACAAACAATTTATAAAACCCCAACTTATGGGTGATTTCATCAACCTTAAAAAATCTTTAATTGAAAATATCTTACAGAACAATTTTAGCACTCAGCTTAATTCTTCTTTGCAATAATTCATTTGCATCAATCAAAGACAGCGTTCAAATTATTTCAGTGAATGTTGATATTATCGCAAAAGATCAATCCCTTGCTCTTCGAAATACGAAAATTGATTTCAAAGATTACTTTATAACAATTACGCTAACAAACAATGAAGATTCAATTGTTCGTTTTGCTATAATGAAATGCAGTTGGGGACAAAGTTTTACCACAGATAATAATTTAATCTGGGTGACTGGACAGGATTGTGATGGCAATTTTCCAATTACAATTGAAATAAAACCTCATAAATCAATAAAGTTTTTCGCCAATCTTGGATCACGAATCAAAAATTCTAATCCAAATAACCCACAGAATTTTAAAATTGGTTTCATAGATATCCCACAACAAGACCTTTTCTGGAGACATGATTCAGATATAAAGAAGTACAAAGTTTATTGGAGCGATAGCATCGAGTTAAAGACCGAACTCAATAAATATAAAATAGAGCAATAGGATTTTCTATCGTCTGCTAATTATCTACCCACCGATTAAAAATGCATAAATTAGCTTTATGAAAAATCTAATTGCATTATCAGTTCTTTTGGTTTCTCTTTCACTTGTTGTTCACGCACAAAATTCCAAGCCACAATTATTAAAAGAACCAGCCAACTGGGCTTTTGAAAGGTTTGAATTACCTCCTCAATTCGCGCCAAGCATTCCATATAAAGGCGCAGAAGAACTTCGATTTTCGCCAGGCATGTTCAAAAAAGATTCTGCTAATTATTTTACTTATGCTTTCGTTGCTGAACTTGAGAACACAACTGCTGTTTCAAAAAATGATATCGACAATTATCTCTCTCTTTATTTTAAAGGCTTATGCAGCAGCACTGCAAAAGATCGAAAGCTGATTATTGATACTTCCAAAATAAATGTTTCTATAGAAAAGAAAAATGGCACTCCAAGCAACGAAACCATTTATAATGCTTCTCTAAATACATTCGGAGTTTTTGCTGATGGTGCTCCGGTAAAATTAAACATGGAAGTGAAGGTGTTGACGAATGCATCGGCTAAAAAAACTTATCTCCTCTTCATTGTATCGCCACAGGAAAAAACAAATGCAGTCTGGAAAGAATTATATGCGATTCAAAAAAGGTTTGTAGTTTCTGAGTAAGAAAAGTAACCTATCCAAATAAATATGATGGAAGAAAAAAATCTTCAGCTTGAAAGAATGGTATTTTTTTGTGATGCAGTTGTGGCCATCGCCATCACATTATTGGTGTTCAATATTAAAATTGACCACACAATAAATGAGCATCTTCGTTTTGCTGATATTTTTATGGAATGGAAATTATTTCTCGCATTCTTTCTTTCCTTCATCAACATTGCGAGCTTTTGGAAAACGCATCACATGTTTTTTGCCCATATAAAAAAGATAGATGAAAAACTACTTTGGTATAATATATTTTGGTTGTTTTTTATTGTGCTGTTGCCGTTCTCTACCTCATTGGTAAGCGTGCATTTTTTTGATACGCCCGCCATGTTTGTTTACAGCCTCAACACCTTGCTCATTGCTTTTTTCCAAAACGCAATCTGGGATTATACGTCTATGAAACCATCATTTTTGAAGCATGATACCATTGACAAAAACGCGATTTGGCAAATGCGGCTTTATGTCAATCTCGACATGATCAATGCAGCGCTTGCTGTTGGGCTTTCTTTCTTCACACCTGTTTTTGCATTCATTTCATTGCTCACCAAGCTGCCAATGATTTTGATTGTACGATTAATTTTTCAGTTAACGCCCGAAGGAAAATCTAAAACCAGAATGAACGAAATGATAAAACGCCCAAAAAAACCAGTCCGATAAATGGAAAAAATATTCACAGATAAAACTTTTGATAAAAATAGCTTCGCGACAAATCAACCCGAAAAAGGCGAATACGAAAATTGCATTTTCAACAATTGTGATTTTTCAAATGCTGATCTTGCAGCAATTAATTTTTTTGATTGTGAATTTTTAGGATGCAATTTTAGTCTTGCAAAATTTTCAAAAATTTCTTTAAGCAATATCATTTTCAAAGATTGCAAAATGCTGGGCTTGCATTTTGAAAACTGCAACCAATTTGGATTATCATTTGGTTTTGAAAATTGCAATCTCAACCATTGTTCCTTCTATAAAACAAAAATTAAAAAGACGGTTTTCAAAAAATGCCAG
>CAIYPC010000426.1 GCA_903927975.1 uncultured Bacteroidota bacterium
GATTATATCAAAATACATTTAACCAATGATAATCCAGTGATGACATTAATGACATTAAAATCATTGATTGAAAAACTGCCTTCCGAAAAATTTAAGCGCATCCACAGATCCTATATCGTTGCATTGTCACAAGTGATGTTGATAAAAAACAAAAAAGTTATTTTATTCTCCAATACAGAATTATCCATCAGTCGCAGCTACAAGTTATTTAGGAAGGAATTGAGGAGTTTGTAGTTTGTAGTTCTTACAAACAATAGATTGGCTTATTATGGAATCTGCTAGAACTTGGTATAAGAATTTTTTACGGAAGATGATTTCAAATTTACTTTGAGAGATGCACGTCATTGCGAGGAACGAAGCAATCTGCTTTGAGAATAAAACCATTTTTCTATTTTAAGATCAGATTGCTTCGTTCCTCGCAATGACGACCCGAGTAATTGGCAACTTTCTACTCACGTGAGATAAATCATTCCACATCACCATAAAAAAAAGTGCGGTTCACCAACAAAAGAAGTCCATTCACAGATTTGTTTTTTCTAAAACACATATTGGAAAAGTATTTGATTAATCTTTCGTAACTGATGCTTACTAGAAGATTGTTTACTCGCAGATAGAAGAAGTTGCCGACTGTTAATCGCCAAAACAACATCATTACCCATTTAAAAAATGCTCCAATGTCCAAAAGAATTTTACTAACAGCCATCTGTGCTGGCATCGCATGTATTGCATGCATAAACGCCCACGCACAGCAAAGAAAATTTATTGAAGGTCTTCCATTCATTTACACTCCGCGCCAGAACAACAATCATTCTTCCGGCGCACATGCGCCATACAGAACGTATGACGGAACTAATAATAATGTTGATGCACAAAAATCAGTTTGGGGTGCAACAGACATTCCTTTGTTCAGAGAATTGCCGGCAGAGTTTGGTGCAACTGACCCCAAAAATTCAATGGGTGGCACAACACGCCCTTCACCAAGACAAATTTCAAATGCAATTGTTGATGAACCAGTAACCACATTCAATTCGCGTGGGCTTAGCACGTTTGTATATGTGTGGGGACAATTTATTGATCATGATATGTCGCTAACGCCAACGGATACCGTAGAATCAGTTCCCATCGCATTGCCCTCTGGTGAAAAGGTATTTACCCAAGCAATCCCATTTTTCAGAAGCCAGATATATCCCGGCACAGGTTCAACATCAGTTAGGGATGAAATCAATTTGAACACGGCTTGGATTGATGGCTCGCAGGTTTATGGTACCGACTCCGTAAGAGCAAGGTGGATGCGCACGTTTAAGAACGGTAAATTAAAAACTTCAGCAGGGAATTTTTTAGCATACAACACCATCTCTGGTGAACTCTCCTCTCCCGTTGATGTGAATGCACCGAGCATGGCAAACGATGGCGATCATAAAACAAAGACATTTGTCGCAGGCGATGTTCGCGCTGCAGAACATCCGGGCATTTTATCGCTTCACACATTGTTCATGCGCGAGCATAATAAAATTTGCGATAGACTGATTTCGGAAGGTGTGAGGAACGATGAAGAAATTTATCAGCGTGCAAGAAAAGAAGTGGGTGCAATTATTCAGGCAATCACCTATCAGGAATTTTTACCAGCATTAGGAATTAATTTGAGTCGATATAGTGGTTACAAATCAAACGTGC
>CAIYPC010000427.1 GCA_903927975.1 uncultured Bacteroidota bacterium
TAATACTATAATCAAGATCTCCATAAGCTGTCATGGCTAATGTTCTCGGAATGGGGGTTGCAGTCATCACCAACACATGTGGTGGAACTATTGCCTTGCTCCAAAGCTTTGCACGTTGCGCAACGCCAAAGCGATGCTGCTCATCAATAACAGCAAATCCGAGATTCTTAAACTGCACCACATCTTCAATGATCGCATGTGTGCCGATGAGTATATTCAAAGAGCCATCAGCAGCCATTTCCAATATTTCTTTTCGCTGTTTTGTTTTGCTAGAGCCAGTGAGCAGTTTCACAGTTAGCGGCATATCTTTCAGTAATTCTTCTAAGCTGTCGAAGTGCTGCCTTGCTAATATTTCTGTCGGCGCCATCATGCAGGATTGAAAACCATTATCGATGGCAAGCAACATGGAAAGCAATGCTACGATTGTTTTTCCACTTCCCACATCACCTTGTAGCAATCGATTCATCTGTCTTCCCGTTCCCATATCTTTCCTCAATTCTTTCAGCACTCTTTTTTGTGCGCCAGTTAATTCAAAGGGAAGATATTTTGAATAGAATAGATTGAACATTTCACCCACATGGGTGAACACGACTCCCTTTGAAAACCGATGTCTTTGCGATTTGATAAGCCCAATGCGCAGATGCGCTACAAAAAACTCTTCAAATTTAAGCCGCTCTACTGATTTCGTATATACATCAACGTTGGCAGGGAAATGAATGGATTGATAGGCATTAAATCTTGATAAGAAATTCAATTGCTTCATCATTTCATCAGGCAATATCTCTGGCAAGTCTCTTTCTGATAGCATGCTGAGCAATGCAAAAGTGAGCTTCGCAATCTGTCTGCCACCCAACCCTCTTGCTTTTAATTTCTCTGTACTTGAATAGACAGGCTCCAGAAAACTTTTTGCAGAAGCATTCTCATTCGCCAGCAATTCTATTTCGGGATGCGTTATCTGCGGATTACCATTAAAGAAACTTACTCTTCCATACACAAAATATTGCTGTCCCACGACCAGCATTTTTTCAACCCATGCAATGCCTTGAAACCATACCAATTCCAGAACACCTGATGAATCTTTTATATCAACCACCAAACGCTTTGCTCTTTTTTCTCCAATGGTTGTGATGCCCATTATTTTGCCAGCCACCTGAATGAACTCGGTTTGCGGCGTTATCTCTCTTATTAAATTGATTTTTGTTTTATCGATATGCCTGTAAGGAAAAAGCTCCAGCAAATCTTTGAAGCTGAAAATGCCAAGCTCTTTTTTCAGAAGGTCTGCACGCTGCGGCCCAACGCCTTTAAGATATTCAATGGGACTGCTCAGTATATCCGCCATTGAGGAGATAATGTTTAGAGCAAAAATAAGGATTTGGAAGAAGCTGTGAGCTGAAAGCTGTGAGCTGTGAGCAAGCCTTGTTCCTTGAACCTTGTGTCTTGTTCCTTTTATCCCCTTTGAACTCTCGATCCTTAATGCGATGGGGCAATGGCGACGATGACTGGTTTTTTATAGAATCAATCCCATAGATATTTCTCATCATATTCTACACGATATTTTTTTAGGAAAGACCTATATTCATCCTGAAATGTTTTTTTATTATGATGCTCGTGTTGATTGGCGATATATCCAATCACGGTATCAACTTCCGTTGGGTTCACAGAAAATGCACCATAACCATCCTGCCAGTAAAAATTCATTAATTTTTCATCTTTCGTTTTCATCCATTTCGATGAACTGGATTTTACTTCTTCCAATAGCTTCATCAATGCGATTTTTTTTGAGAGCATGCAAAGTATATGGACATGCTCCGTGTAGCCCCCTATTTTGATTGGATGACATTCCAGTTCTTTGCAGATACTCCCAATATAACGGTGAAGCTCTTCCTCATAAGGAGGATAGATGAATGGTTGGCGATGTTTTGTGCTGAAAACAATATGAATGTAATTTTTTACGAGTGATTGTCCCATAGTATTAAGGTTTATGATTTCATAAAGATAATACCGAAAGGCATTTGATGGAACATCCTAAATATTCGAATGACAATGCATTTTTTGATGGCGTTGCATAATATTATCCGATGGGCGTTGCCCGTCGCTAACTTATCACACCCCTTCGGGGCTATGTACAGCCCTGAAAGGGCGGCGTATCCTAGCGATGGGCATCGTCCATCGTGCTAGCGGCATAACCCATTGCATCATCGTATTATTATGCAAACCATCGTATTATAGACATTAACCAAATATTAGATGGAACATCCCCAGATATTCAAACAACCATGCACATTTTCAACCGGTGTTACGTATTATTCAACGGGCGTTGCCCATTGCTAACATACCACACCCCTTCGGGGCTATGTGCAGCCCTGAAAGGGCGGCGTATCCTAGCGATGGGCATCGCCCATCGTACTATCGGCATAGTTCATCGAATCATCGTATTATGATGAAAATCAAATTATTATAGATATTATCCAAATATTCAAACAACCATGCACATTTTCAATCGAGCATGCACATATCCGTCGGGCGTTGCCCATCGCTAACGTACCCCACCCCTTCGGGGCTATACACAGCCCTGAAAGGGCGACATACCCTAGCGATGGGCATCGCCCATCGTGCTATCGGCATAACCTATCACCAATCGTATTATAATGTAATCCATCACATTATGGGCATTAACCCAATATTAGATGGAACATCCCAAATATTCAAACGACCATGCATGTTTTCAATCAACCATGCACATATCCGTCGGGCGTTGCCCATCGCTAACGTATCCCACCCCTCCGGGGCTATGCACGTACTATCGGACACTACCCATCACATCAACCCATCCCCCCACCCCATCACCGCACCGTCTCAAACTCATCAATGCTCACAATCTTGTCATCACGTATTTCTATCGATTTAATTTTCTGTTGCTTCGACATCGTAACCCCATACATCAATTGTTTGCAGTCAAAATTCTCTATCACAGTCATAATTTTATATTCAGGGAACATCGCAACCAGGTCAACTTTTATCTTCGGCATAGAGCTTCTTTCGGAATATATTTTGTCCGACAAAACAAATCTTCCTTTTGCATCAAAAAACAATCTTGTCGTCCCGATCACACTGGTAGTATGTTCTTATTGATGCCTCGCTTTCCTGTCTTCACAAACCGAAATGTTTATTGAGTAGCTAACGTTTGTGGCGACGCGAACCATGGCAAGCGTACCACGAGAGCATTCATCAATTGTGCAGAACTGTTTTAAAATAATGTGGGGAAAAATTGCAGTGAGCCACTTAAGCTGTCTAATATCTTAACGCTGTTCATTTCGGCAATAGCAGCCATAATTTCATCCTCATGTATATCAGGCAGCATTTTATATAAGTTGTCATAAGAGGTAATTACGGAGCTACCTTTTTCTATATGCTCAGGATGATTTGTTCTGATTGCCTCAATAATTTGCTTTTGAGTGTCTGTAGGCTTCATGCTATTTGGATTTGAATGTTACTGATATACATTTTTTCTTTTGCTGATGTAAAATTAGTGAAATGCTGAAAAGGGAGTGAGAGGTTTTTTTCTGATACAGAAACTGAGTCATTTGGATTGTCGCTAAGGCAAAGCCGATTAGTAATGACAGTACAACTAATTCTGAACCGCATCAATCAATCTTTTCAGTTCGCGTTTGCCAAATTCATAATCAGGGTTGTCAATGATCTGTTTATATACCGGCAACATTTTCTTATAGCGCGGCATAGATGCAAGGCTGCCCGAATTCATTTTAATGCTTGAGAAATGTTCATAGAAATGCTTTTTCTTGATCATGAACTTTGCAAAATAATAATGCTCATCATTGTCGGCATCGAAGCCATCAAATCTTATTTTGTGAAGGTCAAGTTTGGAGCGCTGTGATTTGCTCAAGCCACTGATTGCTTTATTGATGTGCTTGAACATTACCAAAATATCATTCGTTTCATCGCATGTTTCTTTTGAAATCTCATCAGACATATTTTCCAACACTTCTTCATAAAGACCCGCATACCCATCCTCAAACACCTGCGCATTCGCCAAATGCTCCTTTGCATTTTTCTTGTCGAGCATTGAGAATAGTTTATACTGGTTTGCCAGAATAGATCGCTCTATCAATGTCAAAGATTTGATTTCCATAAAATCTCTTTTAGCTAATGTAAAACTAATGGCTGGGTTAGTGGGCTTCCTAATTCTTAATTACTAATTAATAATTATTAATTAAGAATCCCTCCTATTGGTTGCTGTCCTCACGGATGCATTAAATTTTCATCATCCTAAGCATTGCCTGATGAAGGCAAGATCCCGCATCAAGAATTGTTTCTACTATTGAAAAATGATTTAAACCTTCTATCTGTAATATTTCTGCCGAGATAGTTTTTTCCCAACACTTGTACAGCTCTTTGCTTTGATCCAGAAACTCATTTGTTTCATTGCCTCCCACAATTATTGACAATGGGCATTGAGTTGCGGGCAACAGATGAACCGGACTGTTCCGAAGAGCCATTTCATTATCCATATTCAGCACCTTATTAATTTCAGAAAGCTGGATAGGGATTAAATTAAACAGACCGCTGATTGCACATGCTCCTTTAATGACATCTGCTATAACATTAAAATGTTTCCAATCAGTTGCAAGCAGCATACCTGCGAGATGCCCTCCTGCGCTATGCCCTGCAACATAAAGCTGATCTGGATCTCCATTATATTCCGACATGTGTTGGTACAACCATCGAACTGCATCCCGGCATGATGCCGATATCTGATCAATAGACACATCTGGCGCCAGCGGATAATTTATAAGAACAGTAGTGATGCCATAATCCATGAATGCTTTGGCAATAAACTGAAAACTGGCTTTGTCCCATTTGTGCCAATAGCCACCGTGAATAAAGATCAATGTTTTGGAGGAAGTATGTGGAGAAGGATATATATCTAATTGCTCGAGCGGTAATTTACCGTATGGAATATTTTTAACGACGGGAAATTCTTTTTCCGTTTGCCTTCTGAGCATTTCCCATTTTTCCAAGTGTGTGGCAAAATCAGGAACATGCAACCGGTTATTATACTGTCTGTCAAGAGCTGCCTGATCGTATTGTTTATATACCAGCATTAAAAAAGTTGTTTGCCTGCTAAATTCATCTGACATTATTTCCTCATCCCGGCATCGCAGCTTTTTCCGTTTCTTTCAGGCAACTGAAAACAATCTTATAAAATTCAGGATGAGATTGCCAGGTTTTCCCTGTAACAATCCTGCCATCTTTTACCGCTTCGTCGGGGCTAACGTAAATGCCACCACAGCATTCCACTTCAAACTTCACATGCTCATAACAGGCAATCTTTCTGTTGTTCACCAAACCGGCAGTTACCAATATCTGCACACCATGACAAATTGCAAAAACATATTTGCCGCTGTCATAAAATTCTTTCGTGATGCTGATTACCCTGGGATCATTACGCAAATATTCAGGAGCACGCCCTCCGGGATAAAGAACAGCCTTGTACTCATTGCAATCAACCTGATCAAACGAAATCTGAGACTCCACCAAGTAACCTTTGCGTTCCACATAAGTGTCCCATCCCGGTTCAAAATCATGGATCACGAGGTTCATGGGTTTAACAGCAGGTGCTGCAATTACTGGCTCATAGCCTGCTTCCCGCAACCGATGTGTGGCATAAAGAATTTCAAAACTTTCACCAGCATCGCCAGTGATGATGAGTATTTTTTTATTCGCATTCATGGTACTAAAGTTAATACAAATCTGAATTGCAGAGGATTCATATTAATGGTCGAGTTGTCGTTCATATCTACACTTTTTGTGTGAACCTAATTCAGGACAAGATATTCTTCTATCAGTAGGTATTCTCACCTATCGAAACTGAGCCATTTGGATTTTCTTGCTGAGTCAAAGTTGGTCGGTGAGGACACCGACCAATAGAGAAATTAATAATTATTAATTAAGAATTCTTTGTGGTTCATCTTTGTTTTGTGAATGACTTGTATTGCTTCGCGATTACCATCGATTGTATGCACTGTTGATGTTGATAGTAACAGGTTTTTTTGACATTGTGGCAGCATCAATATTGATCGCAAGTCGATTACAGTTGATCGTAACACAGTTTTTATTGATTGCTAAGCGATTTTTGTTTATTGCTTAACGATTTCTTTTCATTGCATGACGATTACAGTTGATCGCAACACGGTTTTTGTTTATTGCTAAGCGATTTTTATCGATTGCTCGACGGTTTCTGGTCTTTGTTTTATTGTTCTTTGACAATAACTCGCTGTGATCCAGCTTTGATAATTGATTGTGTTGATTTGATTGCTAAAATGACAGGGTTGTTTTCGTGTTAGTTGGCATTACAATTATTTTTTTCTAGAGCCAATCAGAATATTTTCCTGAACTCATTAAATTGTTTAAAATAATTGAGAACGTATTCAACTTCATCTTTAAACATGAGCAATATTGATTCAGGATGTTTTTCATAATCCGAATCTCTTGACTTTGGATAAATTGAGAGGTATGTGTCAATATGATTCCAGTAATATTTAAATTTCCTTGTCCTTTGAAGATTATACAATTCGTTTCTGAATTTACTATTCAACTTTTCCAATTGAGGCTTTGGATGTTTTAATCCAACAAGTGTGCGATTAATTTCCCAATCTATATTGCTCTTGGTATACGATTTAATAAATACGTCATAAAACACATCTACATTTTCCATGTAATTATGACAAGCTATTATTTCTGAATCATATTTGTCCTTAGATATTTCAAATATTTTATTTTCACTTAGGGCATTTATTTTATTTGCAACATTTTCGAGTTTATTTTTATAATTCTTTAAAAATAAATAAGAAAACCCTTCCATTGAAACTCTTTTGCTCTTTTGTACAAAGGATGATGCTTTAGCAATTTCTTTAGCCTCTTTTAATGCGTCTTCAAAAATTATATCATCTTCTACGAAATCAAGTAATTCCTCCTCGTCAATATCTTCGTCTATGTTCAGTAAGATGCCCATCTCCCTGTTATTTTTATAACTATGTTGCAGCATATTAAGCGAAGAGATAATCATCCTCGATTCGCTAAAATAGCATTTAGCATGAACGGTATTATGCTGTAAGATTGTAAGATTTGAAAATTTAAAAAGGATTTTTTTAGCTTCCTCCGTCAATGTGCCTTCACGTGAAATAAGCAAAACTTCAATACCCCTTTGTTCAAGTTTAATCAGTGTTCTTTGAAAAGCTTCTTTAACATCAATGTATGGAGTTATTAATATTAACTCTTTTTGAGCCTTTTCGATTATTACGCTAAATTCTTTAATAATATTTTCAGTGTTTAAAAACTTTGGCACATCATAGTTTTAGACAGCTTAATTACGTAAATGATTTAATATTATTGTACTCCAAGACGAAGTATAAAATTTATATAGTTCGGCA
>CAIYPC010000428.1 GCA_903927975.1 uncultured Bacteroidota bacterium
GATGAAACAAGTTACCAAATTATTGTTGGAACTGTTGTTGACAGTGGTTTGGTGGAATTAATTCCAAATAATTCTCCACTTGCATTAAGTGTCACTGCGCTTTTCGGGCATAACAAAGGCAAAACTTTCAAGTGTATTTATAAATTTGATGGCGAAGACTTAGTGATGTGTTATAATCTTGGTGGAGAAAGTTATCCAACATCATTTGAAACATTTGAGAACACGCTACTATATTTGGTGCGATACAAACGCGTTGAATGAATTTTTAAAGTTTCGAGTTTTCATTTTGTAGTTTCAAGTTGGGACTCTTGCCAAAACCTTGAAGGTTTTTCGGAGAGCAAATTATTTCAGAGAGCTTGATAAACCTTCAAGGTTTCTTAGACTGCAAATTTGCTGAGTCAATGCTCAACAATTAAGTGAAATACACCTTAAAAAATTGAGTTCTTAAATTCCCAAAGGTTTTTTCCTTGAATATTTTTTATTGAATATTGAGTGTTGAATATTTGAAGAACTTTCTCTTTTCTCATTTTAATTATTTTTCCGCGTCTCTCCGTCTCCGTGGTCAAAACAAATTATCTCATTCTAATTCTCCACTCAGAAGGATAATAATTGTTGATTCGATTTTGTAAGATTTTTGCCCAGCCCAAATTTTGATTTTCATATTTTACTACAGCCCATCCTTTATTATGGCTATCAATTTTTATTTCTTCTTTTCGCAAATAGTTTAATGCTTGTTCTTTTGAAAGTTCAACAGCATTTATATGCTTTGAAAGAATATTACTCAATGCCAATTCATGTTCAGGTATCAATTCATGCGGAGTCATTTTCCCTAAAAGCACTCCCGCTTTTTTAATATATAATAATGATTTGAGAAGAATAAAATCATTCAATAGATTTTCAGGGATTGCATAAATGAGATTTTCATTTTTAATAAGAGCAACATTTACATCATCTCTTATCCATTTTCTTGCAATTGTTTCTTCGTTTTTTGTAAGCTTTTCAAAGGGAATTTTTATTTGTCTTGAATAAGAAAAATCATTTCCCTCTTTCTTTTGAAATGCAGCAATAAAAAAACCTTCGCCCTTTAATTTATCTGGATAAAAACGATATCCATAACTATTATGCCTATCTGAAATCGTTTCAACAATATTCCAATCTTCCTCCATCTGAAGCTGGAGGCTAGTTAAGTCAAAACTCTCTGCCACCCAATCTAAAATATCCTCGTCTTCTTCTTTGGAATAGGAGCAGGTTGAATAAATCAGAATGCCATTTTCTTTTAATGCCGGCCACGCATCTGCCAAAATCCTTTGCTGGCGCTGACTACAGAGGTTTACATTTTCTTCGCTCCATTCATTGATGGCATCAGAATCACGGCGAAAAAGACCGCTTCCACTACAAGGTGCATCGATTACAATCACATCAAAATAATTTTCGAGAGCAGCAAAGTTTTTGGGATCGTTGTTAGTCACAATAACGTTTGATCCGCCCCATTTTATTAAATTTTCCGTGAGCACATGAACCCTGGTTTTTATCACTTCATTGCTTACTAATAAACTATCTTCTGAAATCAATGATTGTATTAATGTTGATTTTCCACCTGGTGCTGCGCATAGATCGAGAATGCGCAAAGGTTTTGTCAGGTCAACAGTTTGTTTTAGTGCCTGCTCCAAAAACATGCTACTTGCTTCTTGCACGTAATAAACGCCAGCATGAAGTAATGGATCAAGTGTGAAGGATGGACGTTCGGGAAGGTAGTAGCCAGTAGAAGACCAGGGAACGTTGTTCGATGTTTGATGGTGGATGGTCGGCTTTAGCGGGTTAAATCGTATTGATGTTATTTGTTCACCACTTTGATGAATTTTTACAAATTCTGCTTCATTGAAGCCGTTTATATTTTGTAGAGACTGAATTAATTTTTCGGGAAGATGCACACGCAAATTTATGAACTGCTTTTATAAATCCGTCAAAGCATTTTGTAATGCCTAATGAGCAAGAAAATTGTAAATAAATTTATAGCGGTGATGCATCAACTCTGAACTCCTAACTCGCAACTCTCAACTGCACCTCACAAACTCTTGATCTCCCCAATCAAATCCTGAAGCACTTTTTTTGCATCGCCGAAAAGCATGGAAGTTTTTGGCTGAAAAAATAAATCGTTTTCTATTCCTGCATAGCCGGGCTTCATGCTGCGTTTATTCACTATGCAGGTTTTGGCAAGTTCCACATCTAATATCGGCATACCATAAATAGGAGAGGAAGGATCTGTTTTTGCGGCAGGGTTCACAACATCATTTGCACCAAGCACAAGCACCACATCAGTCGTGGGAAATTCTTCATTGGCTTGTTCCATTTCCAATAAATTATCATAGCTCACATCTGCTTCTGCAAGCAGCACATTCATGTGGCCTGGCATGCGGCCTGCTACAGGGTGAATCGCATATTTCACGACAACACCTTTATCTGTCAATAATTTTTCAAGTTCATGACAAGCATGTTGGGCTTGCGCTACAGCCAATCCATATCCCGGCACAACCATTACTTTGTGAGCATAAGCCATCACCATTGCCGCATCACTCACGGAGATTTCTTTGTATGCACCTTGTTCTTTTGCAACGCCACCTGCTGCTTTATTTGAGCTGCCACCGAAAGAACCAATCAGCACATTTGCCAAAGAACGGTTCATGGCTTTGCACATTAATATGGTGAGCAAAGTTCCTGCTGCACCAACTAAAATTCCACCAGTGAGCATCGCTTTATTATCATACAAAAAACCACCACAAGCAGCCGCAACGCCAGTGAAAGAATTTAATAAGGAAATGACAACAGGCATGTCTGCGCCACCGATGGGAAGGACGAAAAATATTCCATAAAGAAGCGAGAAAACAAATATGCCCCAAAAAATCAGAATCAAATAATAGGGATAGGATACTGTTTTTAATTGTAAAGTATCAGCAACACTTAGGGTCATTGATTGAGAATAAGAAATTATATTGTATACTAGATAAATTGATATCGCTAGTGTTGATAGAAGGATGACGATATTTACAATATGCTGACCCTTAAAACTAAAGTCTTTTACAAGGCCATTTAATTTCCCCCAAGCAATAATACTTCCCGCAAATGAAATAGAGCCAATGATAAGTCCTAATAAAATAATTATTAATGTCCCAGTTTCATTTGGAAATTCTACTTTATTAGTTTTGGCGATAAAAATATCCGAGACATAAGATGCTAATTTACCAACGTCAATAATGTGAGGATTTATTAGGTGATTAAACTCAACAATACTTATCAACGCCGCACATGCACCGCCCATTCCATTAAATAAACTCACCATCTCGGGCATTGCTGTCATCTTCACTTTTCTTGCAGCGATTGACCCTATTAATGTGCCAATTATTAATGCAACTCCTATTAAAGCATAATTGTGAAGATGATTTCCTGATTCATCTTTATATAAAAAAATTGTTGCTGCAATGGCGATAATCATTCCGATTGCTGCAATACGATTCCCTCTTTTTGCTGTTGCAGGATTGGAAAGCATTTTCAAGCCCAGTATAAAAGAGACTGAAGCGATCAAATAACAAAGCGTAAGTATGCTAATTCCCATTTATAATTTTTTTTCTTGCAAAGGCGTTAAGATTAAATCATATTTATTCCTTATCCCAAAAATCCTTTAATCCTATAAATCCCAGTTCAGACTATTTCTTCTTTTTAAACATTTCCAACATCCTGTCAGTTACTACAAAACCACCAACAACATTTATCGTTCCTAAAACAACAGCAACAAAACCCAATATCAATGCTAAATAATTATCGCTTTCTGCTTTGCCCATTACGATGATCGCTCCGATGATCACCACTCCATGTATTGCATTTGCTCCGCTCATTAATGGCGTGTGCAATACACTTGGCACTCTTCCAATCACTTCAATGCCTAGAAAAATCATCAGTATAACGATGTAGATCATTTGCTGATGAGATGAAATCCAATTCAATATTGTTTCCATGTTTCTTATTTTAAGTCGGAAAGTCGGGAAGACCGAAAGTCCGCAAGCTCCAACCACAAACCATAAACTACAAGCTACAAATTCTTAACTCGTTCATTCGTCACTTCTCCATTATGTGTCATGCAAGATCCTTTCACCAGATCATCTTCAAAATTCAAATTCAGTTTTCCTTCTTTATCGATTATCAATTGTAAAAAATTAAAAACATTTTTACCATACATTTTGCTCGCATCATAAGGCATGTTGGATGATAACACGGAATTGCCAATGATGCTCACGCCATTTAAATCGACAGTTTCATTATTCTTTGTCATATCAGTATTGCCGCCGGTTGCAGATGCCAGATCAATAATGATGGAACCTTTTTTCATCGCTTCCATCATTTCAGTTGTGATTAATATCGGTGCCTTCTTACCGGGAATTTGTGCAGTCGTTATTACCACATCAGCTTTGGCAACGCTTTCTGCAATTTTCATTTTTTGTTTCTGCAAAAATTCTGCTGATTGTTCAACTGCATATCCGCCAGCTTTCGATGCATCGGCGGCACCTTCCACTTCAATAAATTTTGCGCCAAGGCTCATCACTTCCTCTTTCACCGCAGGTCTTGTATCAAAAACTTCAACGACAGCACCAAGCCTTCGCGCTGTAGCAATTGCCTGCAAACCTGCAACACCGGCACCGAGTATCAACACTTTTGCAGGCGGAATGCTTCCTGCAGCAGTCATGAACATGGGGAAATAACGGGGATACCTATCCGCAGCTAACAGCACAGCTTTATAACCAGCAATATTTGCCTGCGAACTCAACACATCCATACTTTGCGCACGCGTTGTGCGTGGTAACATATCCAAACTAAAAACAGTAATATTTTGTTTAGCCCAATCGTGAATGATCGGAGCGTTGAATAATGGTTGATAGATACCAATTAATATGGTTGATGATCGATGGACGATTGACGACGTGGGATGGTTGATAGATAAAATAACGTCTGCTACTGAAGCAATTTCTTCTGTGGATTTTATAATGGCTCCACTTTTCGTGTATGCATCATCGTTAGCAAACGCTTTAATGCCTGCGCCTTGTTCGACAAAAACCTGAACTCCTTTTTTAATGAGCTGGGGGATAATTTCGGGCAATAATGAAACCCTGTTTTCGAAATCGGGTTCTTTTAAAACGGCAACGACCATAAGCGAAATGAAGATTTACAGGGAACAAATCATGATTCAGGCATTGAAGGTAAGGATTTTTAAAAGCGGAGAATGAAATCTTGCTTGGCTTTGAAATTTTTTCTAAAAAAAACAAGACCAATAAAAAATAAATCGATGGTCAACGTTACTTGCGATGATTGTTTAATATGTTCCCACGCTTCTTCCATTTCTTGGCTCCAATGTATATCATCAAAAATAAAAATAGATTGATCGGATGCATGCTCTAGCAATTGATCAAAATATTTCAGCGTTGGTTCTTTTTGATGATTGCCATCAACAAAAACTAAATCAACAGAAGAAATATTTTTTAAAACATCTGGAAGTTTATCATCAAAATTTCCTGTTATTGATTGAATATTATTCAGTCCTAGATATTGCATATTTTTTTGTGCGATTGTAGCAATCTGCCGCGAACCTTCAATAGTTATCAATTGCGAATTCACATTTGCTGACGCGAGATATGCAGATGAAATTCCCAATGAAGTGCCGAGTTCAATTATATTTTTTGGCTGATAATAATTTGCTATCCTAAAAAGGAGTTGCGCAAGTTTTTTATTTTTAGCAGCATGTTTAGTGATGTCACAAATTTTGCGCTGGTTTGTTTTCGAAATGGTTGAACCAGCCCCAAAATCTTCAATATTGATTATCTCATTATCATTTAATAATTCTTGTCTTAAATTTTCTATCTGTGAGTATGCATAAAAATTTCTTTTGTCGTTCAGCACATTTATGATGAAATCAAAAACAAAAGGGGAGTGGATCCCATGCCCTTTGCCATTAGATGCAGTGAGATAATAGTAAAGATATTTTCGCGCAAGTTTTAAAGATGAATACATAGCCGGTGAAATTAAAAATAAGCAATGAAAAATAAATGAATAAGAAATATGAAATAATTAGGAACGTTATTAGAGATTATGTTTTAAATTAGCCGCCAAACCTAATCCCGTTATATGCAGAATGAAAATTTATCTCTTAATCTTGAAGACAGACTGATTGACTTGGCATGTATGTGCCTTGAAGTCTGTGATTTGCTCCCTAATACAAAGGCTGGCAACAATCTTGAATGTCAAATCTCAAAAGGTGCAATTGCCTGCGCACTTTTATATAGTGATGCCAAAGCAGCAGAATCAAAAGTTGATTTTATACGAAGAATGAAAATTGCATTAAAGGAAATGCTTGGATTGAGGATCATTCTTCGTATCGTCAAGCAAAAGCCAGTTGTGAAAAATGAAAAGATTGATTCAGCGATTGTGGAGGCTAGTCATTTGATATCAGTTGTTACTAAAAGCATTGAAGTAGCTCAAGGCAAGCGAACTATTAAAGGTGCAAATAAATAAATTATTTTTTTTGCTCCATCTTTTGCCATACTTGAAAGCTGTAAGCAAACTGATGTTTCTCATCAGCCACGAAATCAATATTTGATTCCAAAACCCATTCAGTTTTAGTAATAGCAGGGAAATATGTATCTCCTTCAATAATAGTGTGAACTCGTGTCATATAAATTTTATCGGCAATAGAAATCGATTCGGCATAAATTTTTCCGCCACCGATAATAAATACTTCTTTACAGTCAGTTTGTTTTGCGTTCTCGATAGCTTCTTGCAATGAATTTGCTATACTCGCCTTAGCATTGTGCGGCTTCCAATCTTTTTGATGGGTAATCACAAAATTGAATCTTCCCGGCAGTGGCTCATTGTCCAA
>CAIYPC010000429.1 GCA_903927975.1 uncultured Bacteroidota bacterium
CCGCCGCTTCCTGCACCACCGCCTCCTGCGCCTCCTACCCCCCTGGTGCCATTTCTTACACCAACTGTGCCAGCGCCACCAGCATATGCAAGACAATATGAGCCTACTGCACCAGCAGTGCCAGCATTTCCTGCAGCTCCAGTGAGAATTATGACACCGCCGCCGCCGCCGCCGCCATTTGCAGTAATATTGACAGTTGGTGTTGTTCCCGTAACGGATGAGGGGTTACCTGCTCCGCCATCTCCCCCAAGAATAGTACCTGCTAAACCACCTGTCCCCACAGTTACAGTCAATACTTGTCCAGGCGTTACTGTAAATGATTGCTGTGAAAAGGCACCACCACCACCCCCTCCACTTGCATTATGACTTGTTCCGGCAATGGCTCCGCCGCTGCCGCCGCCAGCTCCCCAACATGATATCGTAATTGCAGTAACTCCTGCAGGAACTGTATAAGTGGTAGAGGTTGTATAAGTAGTAGTTTGTGCATTTGCTATTGAGTAAAAAGAAAGCAACAATAAAACAAAAAACGTTCTTCTCCCAAAAGGAAGGCATTTATGATAGTGCTTCTTCAAAATCAAATTACTTTCACAGACAGTATCAAAAAAGGGCAAAAAGAATCTCATAAGTTTCGATTTTCATATTTTATTTCTTTTGAAATTCTCAGTATAGACCAAAAATCGCGATGCTTTTCGCTTGAACCTATAAGGTTGCGTGTTCCGGGATAATAAGAATTTACAATAAAGTCAGCTGAAGAAATGGTTGCAGTGCCATTCGTAGTGAGGGTGCGGCACTGTGCATATGAGCTATTGCTATTTATAACAAGAATAAATAGCCAATAGATGATTAACCATCGGAAATAATTGGGGCTTTTCATGGGTACCTAAAACATTTTTGTTTTGCTAGGATAAAGCTTTAGGCTATTGGATGAATCTTGAAAGCAAATTGGATAATGGATAAGGAAGGAAAAGGGGAAATAACTGACGCTTTAAGATTTATGTGGTAATAACAGTAAAATTGACATTTTATTTTATATGTGAATTTCTTCAACATAAAAAGGAGTACAACTACACTCACTTTTGTGAAAAATTATGTTGATTTTACTATTTTTAATTTTATGGGCGAAGCAGAAATAATCAAACAATCCCATCAGTTAATAATCCATTCTATTTTCTTTTTTTATGGAGATGCTGCAACAGAGGAGCAATCAATACAAATTGCAGAGGACATTCGCACGCATTGGAATCAGCCCAAAGGAAAAGCAAAAATCAAAGCCGATTGGTATGATGTGAAATTTGATATCGAAGGCTATTATGAGCCAACCATAGAGCCAGAAAAGATTTTCGCCAACATTAACCCACGCAATAATTATTTCCGCATAGAAGAATTTTCAATGAGCCATATTTCTTTTGTTGATGGAATAAATTGCAACACGGGTTATTTTAAGCTTGATAATCTTTTCAATAATTCCACCACTGCCCCGCATGAATATGGGCATACTATCGGTCTCGATCATCCGAAAATGCTTGATATCCGCGGCAAGGGGCAACCGGGCATTATGTATCCCCGTGGCACCATTTGCGATCCGCAGTTTCAATACGATGTAAATGCCTTGCCACTTCAGCCCGGCGGCACTATGAATCCTTACTCAAGAAAAGTTTTGCAAAGCGATATTGATGATCTAAAACTTCATCGTTTATCTTTCAATAGAAATGGCTTTGCGATCATCGGAGATTTTTCAAGCATCTATCATCAAAAGCATTTGCCGCTTGAATAGTCTTTGGCGCTATCTATAAGTTTGTTATTCTCATGATGTGTTTTCTTTTTATCTTACCTATCAATAAATAAATTCTTGTGAAGTCTATCTTAACACTAAATAATATCGCGAAGTCCTACGGCAGGATCAAAGCATTGAATGGGGTGTCGTTTGAAGTTCCACCAGGCTCTGTGTTTGGTGTGTTGGGTCCCAATGGAAGCGGCAAAACAACTTTGCTCAGCATCATACTTGATGTATTAAAAGCTGATGAAGGAAATTTTTTGTGGTTTGGCGAAACTAGTACGCCCGAACAAAGAAAAAAAATTGGTTCATTATTAGAAACGCCAAATTTCTATCACTATCTATCAGGAATAAATAATTTAAAAATCACCAATAGCATTAGTGGCAGAGGAGATATTGCTGCAATAGACACGGTACTTGAAAAAGTAAAATTGTTTGAAAGACGCAATAGCCGCTTCAGCACATATAGTTTGGGGATGAAGCAACGTCTTGCAATTGCTGCTGCATTATTGGGCGATCCACAAGTGCTGGTGCTTGATGAACCTACCAATGGACTTGATCCTGTCGGCATTGCTGAAATACGAGATCTCATTATTGAACTGAGCAAAAAAGGTCATACGATTATTATGGCAAGTCATTTATTAGATGAGGTGGAAAAAGTATGCACGCATGTTGCCATTCTGAAAAAAGGAACACTGCTAACAACTGGCGATGTTAATGACGTGCTTGTTGATGATGATTTAATAGAAATAAGCGCTGTGGATATAGACGCGCTTTGGAGTGCAATGAACGATTATGGGCATGGCATAAAAATGACACGCGATAACAACATGCTGCAAATTACCCTTCCCAAAGGCACATCACGCTTGGATGACATTAATAACTACTGTTTCAGCAAAGGAATAATATTAAATCATCTGTTGTTTAAAAAGAAAAGGCTGGAAGCTAAATTTTTCGAGCTCACCAATAATTAAATCTTACAAAATAATTTTTCAATGCTGAACATTTTAAAAACCGAATGGCTCAAAATAAAGAAATATCCTGCCTTCTGGTGGGTGATGGCGATCACAGCCCTTACTTATCCTGGCATCAATTTCATGTTTTACCGGATCTTTCTGCAGATCACCAGCAATGAAAATAAGTCAGGCACAATCGTAAAGGCATTGCTTGGCAATCCTTTTGCGTTGCCCCAAGCATGGCGCACTGTTGCTTATTTTTCTTCGCTGTTTGTCTTTATCCCTGCCATTGTGATCATTATGCTTATCACAAATGAATACACATACAAAACAAACCGGCAGAATATTATTGATGGATGGAGCCGTCAAAATTTTATGATGGGAAAATTGATTGATGTATTACTGTTGTCTGCGATAATAACATTGCTCTACACTTTGGTTGCATTAATTATTGGGATAACAAACACAACTGACGCAGCTGCTGCAAAATGGAACCTCGCATATTATATCGGCTTGTTTGCCCTACAGAGTTTTGCTCAATTGTCCCTTGCCTTTTTAGTGGGTTTTTTGGTGCGCAAATCTTTTATTGCGCTTGCAATTTTCGCTTTCTATTTCATAGTGCTGGAGCCAATAGCAGTTAACCTTCTTAAATATAAATTCAAGAGCAATATTGGAGAATACTTTCCTTTGGAAATTTCTCACAAGCTTTTACCCCGTCCTGCTTTCTTCAGCAAACTCGATGAAAAGGCTTATCAAGCATCGTTAGATGTTGTCAAACTTCATATCGGTTATACATTACTGTTAGTTTTTTTAGTTTGGCTTTTTTGTTTTTGGTTAAATAAGCGAAGAGATTTATAACTATGGACAATGGTCTATCGACTATATAACTACCTTCGCACCACTCAAACTTAAAAAATAAATGGCCGCACAAAGCAAACCTAATTATTGGTGGAGCCTTTTCACAATGAAATGCCCGCGATGCCGCAAAGGCCCGATGTTCGTTAATAATAATCCATGGAATTTAAAAAAGACTTTGAAGATGCCGGAAAAATGTCCGGAATGCAACCAGCGTTATGAACTTGAAGTTGGTTTTTGGTATGGCACCGGATATGTTAGTTATGGGCTCACTGTCATGATGTATATTATCGGCTTTGCTTTGTGGTGGTTTATTATCGGCATGTCAACTACTGATGATCGTTTTGTTTGGTGGCTTTGCATTAATACCACGTTAATCGTTTTTCTACAACCTTGGATCATGCGGTTGAGCAGAGCAGTTTATTTATATTTTTTTGTTCGATACGATGCAGATTATAAAAACACAAAAACAAAAACCTTCGATTATGAAACGGGAGATTATTATCACAAAGAAGAATAAGTGAGATGATATTTTTTGTTTGATGATAGAAGTTCAGAAAACAAAAAATGAATTTAGCTGTAATCAAAATTCAAATCTTTCAATAACAAAAAGCCCTGCAATTGCAGGGCTTTTTTAATCTTAACTATAATATTGGGTTAGTAAGACAATATACTAACGGTGAAATTTATTTATTATTATGTTATCAGACCATCGCCATCATGCAATCAATTTTCATTAGCATTATCGTGCTTCAAATTAAAATCAAGTGGAAAATCTAATTTGAAAGAAATATTTCTGCCGAGATTATGTATGCCATGCGCAGGATTCGTATCGTCAGGACCATAATAAAAATATTTCAACCTGCTCAGATGATCGAAGTACGCTACATTAAATAAATTATTACCCATTACATATACGTTCACAAAAGTTTTCCCTTTGCCGTTAGTAATGCCCGCACCAATGCCAGCGTTGAATAATGCATAGCCCGAAGTTTCGGTTTCTGTATTATCAACCAAATAAACCCGATCTTGTTTTGCATAATAAGCAAGCTGCACTTTCAAAAAACCATTTTTGATATGGTTTTCTTTCATATCAAAATCAAAACGCAATTCTGATATCCCATGAAAAGGCGGAACAAACGGAAGATATTTGTTGCTATCCGTTTGCAATTTTGATGAAATGCCTTTGTTCAATGCATACACAGCAGACAAACTATTTTCAAAATGCAAATGTTTTATCGGATGAATATCGATGCTCAATTCGCCGCCATACAATTGCGCTTTGCCCTGCTGAAATTTATAGGTCTGGTTTCCTGCAACTAAAATAGAATCTCCACCGTTCGCGCTTTCGAGGCGCTGATTGAAAATATAATTTGACAAATTATTGTTGAATATACTCAAATTGAACACTGCATATTTTGATGAATATGTAAAACCAATATCTTCCTGCAAACTAAATTCCGGTTTAAAATCAGGATTGCCTATCTGATAAATATTTGTTCCAGGATGCACGCCGTTTGAAGAAATCTCAGCAATATTTGGTGCACGATAACCGCGTGAAATATTTGCTTTCATAGAAAGCTTATCTGTGAAATTATAAGTTGCCCCAACGCTTCCTGATATGCCAGAAAAATTATGCTTGTAATTTGAAAATGGTTTATCAGCACCAACGGTGTCAGCCCCGTAAACAGGTTTATCAAACGTTGTAACGGCGTCTGGTTTTGTATAAAGCTCAAAATTTTTGAATGAGCGATTGTCAAAACGAAGACCACCTGAAACATCGAGTTTGCTAAATGTTTTTTTAATCATCGCAAACGGACCGACATCAAACTGATGATAAGAAGGGATCACA
>CAIYPC010000430.1 GCA_903927975.1 uncultured Bacteroidota bacterium
ACTCTTTCGTTTACCTCGACATCTACCTGACATCTTGAAAATGGATCTCTCGCTTTCCAAAGAGCAGCGCGCTGCCCCTGTGATTGGCATCCTCAAAAGTTGGTTGAACCTTCTTCCTCGCTGCCGTGTTGTGGCTCCTCTTGATCGCACTCAGCTCGAGGCAGCCATCAAGCTCACGATGAAATTCCCAGGTCTTTCCTACTACAAGAGTGGAGACAGCAAGCACGAACTGGCTCTAGATGAGCTCACTATCCACTACTCGTCTCAAATGTCAAACAGCAATGAAGCTGTTGCTGATCGTCAAGCCCGTGTAAAGAGGGCTCTCCGCGAAATCCTTGACATGTCAGTGCAACCGGACATGCCAGTGCAACCGGACATGTCAGTGCAACCTAACCTGACTTACAAGTAAAAAAATTGTCAATTTGATTATCCTCGCAAGCTGGGTGAGTGCAAACCGAAACAGTGCAGGCCGGAACAGTGTAAGGTTGATTATCCTCGCAAGCTGGGTGAGTGCAGGCCGGAACAGTGTAAGGTTGATTATCCTCGCAAGCTGGGTGAGTGCAGGCCGGAACAGTGTAAGTTTGACATGCCGGCCTTTGAACCAGTACGCTATTACAATTTGGTCGACAACTCGACAAAGCCTGCTGTCAAGCCAGTTGAAGCTGCTGAAATTCTTGTCCGAAAGTCCCTGTAGTTCAAAACAACTTCTCATTCAGTGATCCTCTTCTTACAGGATCAAACAATCGCCGTGCAAGGTTAGCTCAAACCCCTGCGCAGCAAAAAATATAATAGTGTTTTAACTTTCTTTTTTATAGCACTCAAACCTTCGCGAAAAATGGTAAATCATTTTTATTACCCTATAAAACTTTTTTTGTGGTTTGCACGTGTAGCGTGCAAATCCAAATCGCGGCACGCGCGAGATTCTGCACGAAGTGCAGAATCGACGCTCCTCAGGAAGCGAAGCTTCCTGAGATCGCGCAGGTGTGATTGCGGCGTAGCCGCAACACACCGTGAGGGCGTTAAAATTGAATTTTTTTAAGTATAGGTATATCCACAGCCCACAAAGCACCCTTTCAGCCTCTGCCTTTTACCTGACATCTACCTGACATCTTGAAAATGGCCGCTTACGCTGAATTTTGCCCCTCTGATGAGGTGCGTGCTGCCCCTGTGATTGCCGTCCTCAAGAGCTGGCTGAATCTCCTTCCTCGTTGCCAGGTCATGTCTCCTCTCGATCGCACACTGCTCGAGACGACAATCAAGCGCACGATGAACTTTCGTGGCCTCTCTTGCTACAAGAAAGGCGACAGCATGTACGAGCTGGCCCTGGACGAGCTCACCATTCACTACACGGCTCAGATGCCGCAGAGCAATGAGCTCGTCGTCGACCGTCAGGCGCGTGTGAAGAAGGCTATCCGCGACACCTTCAGCATGTCGGTGCAGAATGCTCTCACCAAGCCGGTTGAAGCTGCCGAAGTCCTCGCCGTTATCGAGAAGTGGTCCAACGAGTTTTCGTGGTGTGTGATTCAAGCGCCCCTCGATTTTGTCTCGTTGAAAGTAGCAATGTCTTGTGTCATTTCGTTTTTGAAGGCTGGTTTCTACAAGGCCGGAACCAACAAGGTCGAGATGGCAGTGGACGAGATCTACATTCACTACTACAACGAGATGCTTCGTTTGAACATCGTTTGTGACCAGAATAGCGTGAAGAACGCCCTGCGCCGCACCTTCGTCGAGAATATTTAGTTTTTTATCATATTTTATCATATTTTATCATATTTTATCATATAAAAAAATAAAAGGTATCACACATATAAAACTTTTTTTGTGGTTTGCACGCGTAGCGTGCAAATCCAAATCGCGGCAGGCGCGCAGGTGTGGTTTGCGGCGCAGCCGCAAATTACGCCGTGAGGGCCTTGAGTCGCACATCACCAATAGAAGTGTCTGTGATCAGGGCGATGTTATCTTCTTCAAAAAGCTGAAGATCATAAGCGATTGCAGAGTTATTGAACTGTTTGGTATTTTTGTCAAGATCCGTTACGTATATATATTTTTCACTAACTGCAATGAAATAACCAGCCTTGACTCCGTAATAAACCATTTTACGCATATACTCTGGAATGACATATGTTTCTTTTACGCCTGAAAATAATTGTATAATTTCCCATGACCTGGTTAGAGCTATCCAAATATGGCCATTGCGATCAGCGACGAGAATATCTTCCTCTTCAATATCCAAAGCTTCTGCAACCTTATCCATATTAAGGGGGATATTTCTTTTTTTGAGCGGCATTTCCTTTTCTATTGAAACACGAGCATACAAGTTTCTAATTGAGTATGGTCCTAACATACCGTAATTTAGACCGATATTAACTGGATAGCCATTTAATATCCGGATCATACGTGTTACAAGATGAGTATTTTGCGGAACAACAACGATTTGTACCGATTCTTTCTCTTGACCGACAATAGCATAGATATCAGACCCTGAGATTTGTCCAATGCACTTGTGACTTTCTGAATTATATCCCAAATAATCATTATGTGATTTGATCAATACGTATGCAAATGGATTTTCTGGGATTTTGTGTAGCATATAACCATTGTTTCCATATGCATTTTGCAAATCATGAACTTCACTGGTACGGACATAAATATTAAAATGTCCAGCACGAAGAGGGTGATTATAGGCATCGGAAACAATCCATAAATCTTTCATGATTGCATCCATGATACGGTCAGAATATGCACCTTTTTCAATCATTTCAATCATCTTAGTTGCACGACGCAATAAAACATCGGGCTTAGCAGGTAAATATTCATCTTCCCTGATAATTGCGTTCGAAATCTGGTGTTCAACTTCGAGGATCGCAACATTACGAATGTTTTCAATACGTGATGCATGTTCTTCCATGCCTTGTTTCAGTGATTTGATAAGAGTATGTAATATTTCCAAATCTTCCGGAATGACATTCTTTGAAGAAGGAATATCAATGAAAGAATTGTATTTGCAATTGCAGTTGATGCACTTCAACTCATAGCCTTCTTTGATACTTTCAATCAGCTGTGATTTGTAACAATCAATGCAAATGAAATCACAGCCGCAAGGCAAGAGTTTCATTCGCTTGGCATCTTCGGCGGTCGACACACAAATCGAACAAACCTTCTCAGATGCCATGGCACTGCACCCTCACGCCACCTGCGGTGGCTGCGCGTGCACGCGGAGCTTACGGTTTTGAGCGCTTCGCACTCAAAACCTTCGCAAATGATAGGTGAATAATTGATAGGTGTTGATGAGTGTTGAAGAATGTTGGTGAATGATGATGGATAAATGTCAGATAAGTTAAACTATACATAACTGTAAAAAAATCAATTTTTGCAGTAAAAATGAATTATATAAATATAAATGAGTTATTTTTATTCTTCAAAGGTGATGATATGATCATATCCGGGTTTCATATCATAAGCAATTTGTCGTAGACATTTCTTGCTGCATGCAAATATATAGTTGTGTAACCAACTATCTGACCAGAGTGACCAGGTTATATTCGCACAATGAATTTTTCATTGCCAATGCGATTTGAACATGATTTATTCTCGCAAACGGGATGATCACGATCTTGATCGGTCATCGCGTGATAATTATGTTGTGATCAAAAAATATAAAAATAATTATAAATATATAGTAGATTTGAACAGTTAATTAGATTTGAAGTAATCGTCGTTCATAGTAATAAACTTTTCCTATTACATCTATTTCAGAAACAATCACAACATTGTCATCTATATATACTTGTGATATTCCCGAAGGATCAATAGGAAGAAGAAATATATATTTTTGCAAAATGATATGATATATAAAATTATCAATTACAAGTATTTCTTTGTGAAGTGAAATTTTTTTTCACACCGGCCCCCGGGTGGGGAATATAAAAACAAGAAAATGAACTCAATGGAAGCTAAAGGCACCTGGAATGAGCAGAAAGGCAAGCTCAAACAGAAATTTGCAGTGTTAACGGATAATGACCTGATGTTTGACGAAGGGAAAAAAGAGGAGATGTATGGC
>CAIYPC010000431.1 GCA_903927975.1 uncultured Bacteroidota bacterium
ATCAAACAAGTTAAAAGAGCCTATATTCATTTCAAGTCTTGAATAAGCCATTTCATTTTGATATGGCTTTAATTCGATCACGAGAGAAAGCTCATTTCTTAAAGATACACTTTTTCGACCAAATAATTTCTTAATATCAAGGATTCCTAGGCCTCGAACCTCAATTAGATTTCTTAAGATGGATGGAGCTTCTCCTATAATCTTGGATTTATTTTTTTTATAAAATAGAACGCTATCGTCTGAAATAAGTGTGTGACCTTTGTGAATTAAATCAAGCGCAATTTCACTTTTACCCATGCCCGATTTGCCAATTATTAAAACACCTTTACCTTCAAGCCTAACAAAGACACCATGAATATGTATACTTGTTTTAGATGTTTTAGGCTTGAAAAAGTCTAAGTTTAAAAAGTTTATTAGATACATTATTCGATCGGTTGATGTTTTAATCCACCTTCAATTCGATGATGGTCTTTATGCACTTCTTTTTATTTAATTACCTGACGGTCTAATTTACCCGAGAGTAAATCTATAGCGCTATACATACTTTCGCCTCTGCATTCAGCATGAATATCACTCTTTGGAAGATGAATGGTAGCTTCTGCTATATGTTCACATTTATTTACTGTGAGAGTGACTTTTGCATCAATCACATGATCAAAATGATGAAAAATTTTAGCTAATTTAGTGTGAATATATTCCTTTAATGACGGAGTAATTTCTAAATGGTGGCCAGTCAAATGAATATTCATAGCATTTCCTTAAGGTTAAGTTTATAGAGTCTTTCTGAGGTTGGTTGGAGCTATATTTAATATTTCTCTATATTTAGCGACAGTTCTTCGAGCGATGTTCACACCTTGGCTTTTTAATAATAAAACAATTTCGTTGTCTGAAAGAGGTTTTTTAGGATTTTCTTGTTTAATTACTTCTTTAATTTTAGCCCTAATTGCAGTAGATGCAAGATCATTCCCCGAGGCGCTGTCAATCGCACCTCCAAAGAAAAACTTCAATTCATAAATACCACGAGGCGTATTGATATATTTGTTTGAGGTGACTCTAGAAATAGTGGACTCATGCAGTCCAACTTCTTCAGCAATCTCTCTTAAAATAAGGGGTTTCATCATAGATTCGCCATGATCTAAAAAGTCTTTTTGGTGTTTAATGATTGCTTCCGATACCTTAAGGATGGTAATAAAACGCTGTTGTATATTCTTTACGATCCATTTGGCTTCTTGAATCTGGCTAGATAAATGATGAGAAAAATCAGTTTGAGAGTTTTTTATTAAGTCATGATAAATATGATTTAAGCGGAGTTTCGGAATCGCTTGCTCATTAAGAGAGACATGCCATTTACCCTTTATTTTTTTTACGTTAACCTCATGTTGGATAAAGTGGTGATTTTCGATGGTAGAAAATATATGACCAGGCTTAGGGTTTAGACTTTTAATGACTCTTTGAACTTCTCTTAAGGCTTCATCTTCACAAATAAGTATTTTTTTAAGCCTAGCGAAATCACGTGTGGCTAATAAATTTAGATGATTTCTAACAACTTTGGTACAAAGCGTGTGGATAGAGTTTTCTTCTTTATTTTCGAGCTGAAGTAGTAAGCATTCGATGAGATTTCTGGCGCCAATTCCAGGAGGCGCTTGTTTTTGAAGTAATTTTAATAAAGATTCGATTTCTTCAATTGTGACTTCATATTCTTCAGGAATACTTGCAATAAAATAGTCCAGAGGTTCGTCTAGATAACCATCCTCATTAATTGAATCGATGAGAAGAGAAATGATTATTTGATCCTTCTCGTTGATTGGAATGAGATGAAAAATGTCTCCAAGATATTGTTTTAAAGTTTGCGATGTAGGTTCTTGATATTCTGTTGAATCAACATAATTATCTTTGGTGTATTCGTCATCCCAATTAATTTCGTGTTCATAAATAGGCTCTTGAATTTGTTGGGTATTTGAAATTTCAAATGAAGTTTCTTCCTGGGAGGCTGGAATAGCGTCCTTATTTTCTTCTTCATCTTCTTCTAGCATTTCTACCAAAGGATTTTGTTGAATTAAAATTTCAAGCTCTTGGTTAAGCTCTATCGAAGACATTTGCAAAAGTTTAATAGATTGCTGAAGCTGCGGTGTAAGCGATAAATGTTGAGACGCTTTGAATTGAAGATTTTGTTTCATCGCTTGAATAGCGCTAATTTAAGGGGTTAGAGATAAAAGTCTTTACCTAAGTAAACGTCTTTAACATTTTGATCGTTAGCAAGAGCCTTAGGTAGGCCAGATGCAAGAATTTTGCCTTGGTTAACAATGTATGCACGATCACAAATGCCTAAGGTTTCACGAACATTGTGGTCTGTTATAAGAATACCAATTTTTTGGCTGGCAAGATATTTAATAATTTTTTGAATATCAATCACTGCAATAGGATCGATTCCGGCAAAAGGCTCATCTAGTAAAATAAAAGCAGGATCGGAAGCAAGACATCTAGCAATTTCTACACGACGTCGCTCGCCTCCAGAAAGACTAATGGCAGAATTATTTCTAATATGACTAATGCCTAACTCTTTTAAAAGCTCTTCAAGCCTTGCGTTCATTTTTTCACGGGTGAGTTCCTGTAATTCTAAAATGGCTA
>CAIYPC010000432.1 GCA_903927975.1 uncultured Bacteroidota bacterium
ACGATAACCATTATTTTTAAGATTGTTCTTTTCCCAAAAGATTAACAAGAGGCTTACAGCAGCCAATCAGCTCAATCGAAAAAATAAGGCTAAAATCAAGGTTCAGACATTACCCTTTTTGAATTAACTTTGCCCCGAAATTTTGACGAAATGAAAAAACTTCATATTGTTATTTTGGTTTGTATTGCTATTTCCATTGCGGCACTGGTGAGTTTTATGGGCAGTCTTTCCACTTATGAAACCATCGCTTCGGCGAAACAAAAGGATGGTAAAACGGTAACGCTTTATGTGAATGTGGATCATGCAGGCGGAATGGAATATGATCCTGCAAAAAACCCAAACTATTTTGCTTTTCATATTTCAGACACATTGGGAAACAAAGCCAAAGTGGTTTGCAATTTTGAAAAGCCTTATGATTTTGAAAAAGCCGAAGGCATTACACTCAAAGGAAAAATGCGCGGCGATGTTTTTGAGATAACCAGCAGAGATGGCATTCTTTTGAAATGCCCATCAAAATATAAAGACGATCCCAACATGGCGAAGAAAAACCTGAGCCAAAATCAATATTAAGCATGGACTATATTGGCGAACACTTGATGCCCGGAAAAATCGGGCAGTTTTTTGTTACACTTTCTTTTGCTGCATCTTTCGTTGCTACGATTGCCTACTACAAATCAGCTTCTGCAAAAAATATTGAAGAAGAAAGCAGTTGGAAAAAATTAGCGAGAACAGCTTTCGCAATTGATTGCTTTTCCGTGTTCTCCATTTTTGCAGTCATTCTTTACATCATCTCTCATCATTATTTTGAATACAATTTTGCCTGGGAACATTCCAGCAAATCTCTACCAACACAATATTTATTAGCATGCATTTGGGAAGCGCAAGAAGGCAGTTTTTTATTATGGACGATTTGGCAATGTGTTCTTGGTATTGTTTTAATGTTCAAAGCAAAAATGTGGGAAGCACCAGTGATGACCGTAGTAAGTTTTGGTCAACTTTGTCTCGCTACCATGATAATTGGAATTTATATTTCAAATGCAAAAATTGGGATCAATCCTTTTTTGCTGGTGAGGCAAATGGATGGTTTCAGCAATGCGCCGATTTTTAATCGCGCTGATTATATGAGCATCCCTCAAATGCAGGACGGGCAAGGTTTCAACGCACTTCTCCAAAATTATTGGGTCGTCATTCATCCACCAGTTTTATTTCTTGGTTTTGCCTCAACCATTGTTCCTTTTGCTTATGCTTTTGCAGGCTTATGGAAAAAAGATTATGGCGGTTGGGTGAAAGCTGCGTTGCCATGGACATTATTCTCCGCATGTGTGCTCGGCACAGGTGTTATGATGGGCGCTGCATGGGCTTATGAAGCATTGAGCTTTGGCGGTTTTTGGGCTTGGGATCCTGTAGAAAATGCGTCGCTGGTTCCGTGGCTAGTGCTTGTTGCTGGTTTGCACACGCAAGTAATTTATAATTCAACAGGTCACTCACTTCGTGCTACTTACTTTTTTTTGATAATGAGTTTTGTGTTGATTTTATATGCAACATTTCTCACACGGAGTGGAAGACTTGGAGACACTTCAGTTCATGCATTTGTAGGATCGGGATTGGATCTGCAATTGATACTATTTATTTTGGTCTTTCTTGGACCGGCATTATTTTTATTTATTAAAGATTATAAAAAGATCCCGCATATCGCAAAAGAAGAAAGCACTTATTCGCGAGAGTTCTGGATGTTCATAGGATCATTGGTTTTATTTCTCTCTTCAATTTTTATCCTCATTGCAACTTCGCTTCCGATCATCAACAGCATTTTTAAAACCAATTGGACAGTTGGTGAAGACAACACATTTGCATATAACCGTATTGAAATTTTCATCGCTATCATTCTTGGCATTCTCACAGCCATCACACAATATTTAAAATATAAAGACACAGCACCGAAATATTTATTCAAAAAAATTGCGGTGCCAACAATCGTTGCATTGGTCATCTCCACGTTGGTAAGTGTGTTTGGCAATATTCATTTTGATAGATACGGTGTTGGATATCTCACTGCAATCCATCTTGCAATATTTGGTGGAATATATTCTGCCGTTGCAAATGCAAGCTATATATGGATTGGAATGAATGGAAAGATAAAAGCCGCCGGTGCATCTGTTGCGCATGTTGGTTTCGGTTTGATGTTGGTTGGCATTTTATTATCTACTTCAAAAAAAGAATTGCTCTCTTATAACACAACAGGAATTAATCTTCCTTTTGATCCAAAAGATAAGGATAAGAACCCTTTGGAGAATATAACACTGCTACAAAATATCAAAACTGATATGGGCAATTATTGGGCAACATATACAGGGGAAGATTCAACAAACGCAGAGCATAACATCAATTACTATCATGTTAGGATGCAGGATAAAAAAACGGGCGAAGAATTTAATCTTTATCCCAATCTTATACTGAACACAAAAGGAATGGCTGGCGTTTCTCCAAATCCTGACAAGCGGCACTATTGGGATCGCGATATTTTTTCTTATCTCAATGCTGCCAGCAATCTGGATAAAACAAAGGACACAGCGCAATTCAAATTGCATACTATCTCAAAACATGATACCGTTTTTTATTCTGATGGATACATTATTCTGAATGATACCGTTCAAAATCCCAATAATCAAAAATATCATTTCACTTCTGCAGATACAGCGCTAATGGCAGATTTAACAGTGATCACAAAAGATAGCATGCGATACAAAGCTTCTCCTGCTTTGTATATAAAAGATAATAAAGTGCATGTTGTGGCGGACACTGTATTTGCTCAAAATATTGCGATCGTTTTAAGTGGCGTGGTCGATAATAAATTGCAAATAGGCGTGAAGGAATCTTCTTCGTTGGTGCCATTTATTTCTCTCAAAGTATTTTTATTCCCGCAAATAAATATTTTGTGGCTCGGCACATTAATCATGATCATCGGTTTTATTATGAGCATGGTGAGAAGAGCGAAAATGAAAATGAGTGTTGTTTAAGAGGTGACAGCTTTTAAACGTTGATTGTAATAGTAGGTTTTAAAAGAGGTCGCCTCTGCTCAACAATTGTATTCTTGTTCCTTGCATCTTGTCTTCTTTTCTTAAATCAAGGTTAAAATAAAAAAAGTCAGGCAAGCGTTTGGGTTACTTCTATTGTCTGTTAGTATGAATACTTAGGTATTTTGTTTAATTTTAGCTTCTCAATTATGCCGCAAAAAAGCAATCAAAGATTTTTATTGTTCATTTTATCCGTTCTCCTTACGATGGCGGTTAATAGCTCTTTTGCGCAACAAAAAGCAACAACCCCAACTCCTGCAGCTTCTCCAAAATATGGTGTTAATGATACATTGCTTGTGCCTATAGTTGTTTATAATGGCGACACGCTTCCATCTCGAACACTGAATATGGTTTGGGTAACCGCAAAAATGCCATTGGCAATGCGCAAACGTTTGGAAGAATGGACAAGGCTTCGCAATGCAGTGTACGTCACGTATCCTTATGCAAAAAGAGCCGGCGCAATAATGAACGACATGACCGTGAAAATGGCTAAGATGAACGAGAGTGAAAAGAAAGATTATGTCAAATCACGTGAAAAAGATCTGAAAAAAGAATTTACCGAGCCGCTCACGAACATGTCTGTTTATCAGGGAAAAGTGCTGATGAAACTCATCAACAGACAAACAGGAAATAACTGCTACGATATCATTAAAGAATACAAAGGTGGCTTCAATGCGCGTTTCTGGCAAACTGTTGCATTTTTCTTCGGCAGCAGCTTAAAACAACCTTACGATGCCAATGGCGAGGACAAACAGATTGAAGTGTTTGTTCTGGAGATTGAGAGAATGTATCACGGATAGGCGAGAAGCTGAAGAGTTGAGAGGTTGAAGTGTTGAAAAGTCTGAAAGTCAGGAAAGACCGGAAGTCGGGAAGAAGAAAGCTGTCACGGCTGTTCAAATTCGCCATCCGAAATTCATTTCACAGTTTATGTATCTTCTCGATCAACCCGCTTGTTGAAAAGCCCGGAACAATTGGATTGATAACAACTCTTCCACCATTTGCTATTACTTCTTTCGCGCCAACAATTTGTTCAATGGTATAATCGCCGCCTTTCACTAAAACATCGGGCAAAACAACATTGATCAATTCCAAAGGTGTGTCTTCTTCAAAAATAATAACAGCATCTACCATTAATAATGATGCAATCAATATCGCTCTTGATCGCTGATCATTTATCGGGCGATGTTCGCCTTTTAATTTTTTTACTGATGCATCTGCGTTCACACCAACAATCAGGAAATCGGCTTCAGCAGCGGCTTGCGAGAGAGAGGCGATATGTCCCTGATGTAGAATATCGAAACATCCATTGGTAAATGAAATCGTTTTGTTTAATATCCTCCATCGGTTTATTTGCTGCAGCAGTTGCGGCAGCTCAAGAATTTTTTCCTGTATTATCTGGGAGTGTTTCATAACGCTTCTTATTTATTCGTGGTAGCAAAATAAAACTTGCCACACCAAAAATGATAAAATTTAAAAACTGCCCAAACCATAATAACCAGCCAAGCGCTTGCCCGATTGGAGGGTCTGTCGGCACGCCATAAAGCGTGACAGTTTTCTCGACCAACAATGGATAAAGTCCAATTCCTCCCGGCGAGACAACCATGCCAACACTTCCCATAGCAAGAACAGTAAGTGCATCGCCCATTGTAAGCTTACTTGTTTCTGTAATCGCAAAAAAACCGCACCATGTGCTGATGAGATAAAGCACCCAAATCATTATTGTATAAACAAAAAACAAAGGCTTGTTTTTCACATCTTTCACACTTGTCAATCCATGCCATACGCCAATTAAAATATTTTTTATTTTTTGAACGATGTTGATATGCCCAAACTTGTTCGAGAAAAATCGAATCAACAATAAAAAAATAATCAATGAAGCAAGGGGGATGATGATTTTTTGATAAGAAATTTTGCCATCCGAATTTTGAAATAGCGGATAGATGGAAGTGGAAGCCAGCGATTGCAGCACATCAAACTGAACAAAAAAAGCAAGCGCAAAAACAGTTGCCAGACAAATAACATCAAAAGCTCTTTCCGCAACAATAGTGCCTATTAATTTTTCAGCGGGAATTTTTTCATAACGGGCAAGCACAGTGCATTTCATCACTTCGCCAAGTCGTGGTGCGCCAAGGTTCACAAAGTATCCAATCAATACCCCAAAAAAAGTATTTAGGATAGATGGCCTATAACCCATTGGTTCTATCAATTGTTTCCATCGCAAAGCCCGGATCCAATTGCTTAATAATAAAAAAAAGAGAACTGGAACAAGGATCCAATAATGCGCTCTATGAAGTGCAGTTTTTAATTCCTCCCATTTTTTTCCATCCAATCCACGCAAGCTGAGCCACACAAAAAACGCTGCGAGCGCAGCGAATAAAAAATATTGAAGTATGCTCAGGAGTTTTTTATTCATAGTAAAGGGCAATTTAACAACAAATGAAGGCATTAGCAAACTGCGTCCATTTTCTCAAGGTTAAATTTTATTGCCATCCTTTGGAAAAACAATGCTTGGCTTGAATTTTTTTGCCTCTTCAAAATCCATCGTTGCATAAGAAATCACGATAACAATATCGCCAACCGCACCTTGTCTTGCTGCTGGTCCGTTCAAACAACAAACACCAGAACCGCGCTTGCCTTTGATGATATAAGTTTCAATCCTTGATCCATTGTTCACGTTTACTACTTGCACTTTTTCATTCTCGATTAAGTTAGATGCATCCATCAAGTCTTCATCCAAAGTGAGACTGCCAACATAATTAAGATTCGCTTCCGTAATTACTGCGCGATGTACTTTTGATTTTAAAACTTCTATTTCCATATAAAATCTTTGATTTGGATTAATAGGATTTAAGGATTGACAGGATTCGTATTTTCTTTCTTGTCCCTTGATTCTTACTCCTTGTCACTTATTCCATCATCATATTGTCAATCAGTCTTACTTGATCCTGAAACGCTGCCGCTAATGCGACAAGCTGTTCCTTTCCATTATAAGAATGTTTTATTTCTAAAGTTTTTGCGTCTGCAATTTCGATATAATCCAATCTGAAATTATTTTTCTGCAATATTTTTTTTGCATCTTCAAGCAAATTATCAAGATTGCCAATGCTGATATTTTTTTTGAGATAGGTTAATGCATCATAAATAGCTACTGCATTTTTTCTTTCTGCTTCATTCAATCGCATATTTCTGCTGCTCATGGCAAGACCATCGGATTCTCTCGTTGTGGGACACGTATGAAAAGCAGTTTCCAGCTTAGTTAGTTCAATCAATTTTTTTACGACCATGCATTGCTGATAATCTTTTTGCCCCATGAACAAATGATGTGGCCGAACAATTTTTAGCAACCTCTGCATCACTTGGCAAACTCCTTGAAAATGTCCCGGTCTATATTTCCCTTCCAATATTGTTTCCAAATATCCCAAATCATAATGTTCCAGATTTTTTGATCCATCGGGATACACTTCATCAACAGAAGGAAGGAACAAAACATCAGTATTATTTCTCTCAAGAAATAAAATATCTTTTTCAATGGTTGAGGGATATTTTTCAAAATCTTTAGGGTCGTTAAATTGAGTCGGGTTTACAAAAATGCTACAGACCGTAAAGCCTGTAACTTCCTTAGAAGCTTTGATAAGCGATATATGTCCTTCATGCAAAGCTCCCATGGTCGGCACAAATCCTATTGCGAGACGTTCCTGTTTTTTCTGCAATAAAAATCTGTTGAGGTCACTTGTTTTCTTAAATAAAATCATCTTTTTTAAAGTTTAACGCTCCAAAAGCGGCTACAGGGCTTATTTCCAAATAAATACCTTAACTTTGCAAACTATTTTTACAAGGAATTTTTTCATTAATCTAGTTCAATAATGCTGACAAAGAAAAGAATTTTATTTATTGCAAATGAAATGTCTCCGTATTTAGAGCTTACGGAGTTTGCAGAAACGGTGAATAAGCTGGCAATAAAGTCGAATGATAACAATTTTGAAGTGCGTTGTATTATGCCGCGTTTTGGCGTGGTAAATGAAAGAAGGCATCGTCTTCACGAGGTAGTTCGGTTATCAGGTATTAATGTTTCTGTTGATAATGATGATTATCCTTTGCAGATTAAAGTGGCTTCTTTGCCAAATGCGCGTCTGCAGGTTTATTTTTTGGATAACGAGGATCTATTCAAGCGCAAATATATTTTTCATGATGAAAATGAAAAGTGGTATGACGACAATGGTTTGAAATCTGTATTCTTTTGTAAAGGTGCGTTGGAAACCGTAAAGAAATTCGGCTGGCCTCCTGATATTATTCATTGCAGCGGTTGGATGTCTGGCTTGGTTCCATTGTATATAAAAACAGTGTATAAAAAAGAACCGGTTTTTGCGCATGCGAAAACAGTTTTTACAATCGGTCAGAATACTTTCAAAGAAAAACTTGGAGCGAATTTTCTGAAGCTTGCCAACGTGCACGCTAATATCAAAGAAAAAGATTTAGCGCCTTTCAAAGATGCCAACAATGTTGCGATGTTCCGCGGCGGTGCAACCTATGCTGATGCCATTACTTTTGGTGCAGAGAAACCAGACAAAAAGCTGGTTGAAGAATTCAATAAAGTAAGAGGCAAGCAGGTGCTTCATTTCAATGCGGAATCTGATTTATCAGAATATCTTCAATTGTATAATGATCTCGCTAAATAAGCCTTACCAAATAATGTTTAATGCTGATAAAAGCATTTGAATATTTTCCAAATCCATTTCTGCAATTATCTTTGCGGCGGGATAAATCAAGATGTATCAAAATCATTTGAATTTTATCTTTTATTAATTCTTAATTCTTAAAATTTATTACTCAACATGCCTTATTTATTTACTTCGGAAAGTGTTTCAGAAGGCCATCCAGATAAAGTGGCCGATCAGATTTCAGACGCTCTTATTGATAACTTTCTTGCTTTTGATCCTCAGTCAAAAGTTGCCTGCGAAACACTTGTAACAACAGGTCAAGTGGTGCTTGCGGGAGAAGTGAAATCAAAGGCATATCTCGATGTTCAGGAAATTGCACGTGGTGTTATCCGTAAAATCGGCTACACAAAAAGTGAATACATGTTCGAGGCAAATTCATGTGGCATTTTTTCTGCCATACATGAACAATCTTCTGATATTAATCA
>CAIYPC010000433.1 GCA_903927975.1 uncultured Bacteroidota bacterium
ATCCGAAGGACGAATTATATGCCCTGACATCGCAAACAAAAAGAGCTTCGGTATCCGTGCCGTGTAATATTGCCGAAGGAATGGGAAGACAGTATAAAAAAGATACAATTCAATTTTTGCATATTTCAAGAGGATCATTATATGAATTAGAAACGTTACTGAACATTGCGATAATGGTGGAAATAATTAATGAAGAAACTTTTAATAATGTAATTCCATTGATAGAAAAAAATTTGCAGATTTTAAACGGTCTGGTCAGATATTTAGAAAATTCAAAACTTAAATAGTCGGTCATCCATCATCGAACATCGACCATCGTATGTTAACGACCCCAGAAATATTAAAAAAAGTCCGCGAGCTGGAAATAAAAAGCAAAAGGCTTACGCGCCATATTTTCACTGGCGAGTACCATAGCGCTTTTAAAGGTCGTGGCATGAGCTTTCGCGAAGTACGCGAATATGCTGCGGGAGATGATGTGCGGTTTATTGACTGGAATGTTTCTGCGCGGTTCGGCCATCCGTTCAGCAAATTGTTTGAAGAAGAGCGTGAGTTAAGTGTGATATTATTGGTTGATATAAGTGCAAGCTCTTTGTTCGGCACCGTTAATGCCAGCAAAAAAGACATCATTGCTGAAATATGCGCTGTGCTTGCTTTTTCAGCTATTAATAATAATGATAAGATTGGGGCAATTTTTTTTACTGATAAAGTTGAAAAATATATCCCGCCAAAAAAAGGCAGACAACAAGCGCTTTATATCGTAAGGGAGATGCTAACGGCTACGCCTAAACGAAAAGGTACAAGCCTTAGCGAAGCGATCCGTTTCTTTAATGGTTCAATTAAACAAAAAAGCATTGCATTTATATTGAGTGATTTTTTGGATGACAAATTTGATGATGCACTGAAAGTTGCTGGAAAAAAACACGATATAACGGGAATTAAGATTTACGATAAAATGGATATGCAATTGCCAGAAGCAGGATTACTAGAAATGCAAGATGCTGAAACGGGGAAAATGCAGTGGGTGGATACAAATGATTTTTCAGTAAGAAAAAATTATCAGGAACGTTTTTTTAATGCGACAGAAAATTGTAAAACGATTTTTTTAAAAGCGGGCAGCGATTTATTACATATTCGCACTGATGAAGATTATGTGAAAGTGCTTAAAAAGTTTTTTATAGGGAGGAGCAAGCCGGCATAGTAATGAGAAGAACGAAACTATATACAGCATGCTTATTTGTGTTGCTCCTTTGCGCAGAATTTTCTTTTGCGCAGCCTGCGGTTTCCGTGAACGCGTCTGTAGATAAAAGTGAAATATTAATCGGACAAAGAATCAAGCTATCGCTTGATGTAAAAATTTCTCTAGGCTTTAATCCTTCTTGGTTTCCATTAGATTCAATTTCACATTTTGAATTCGTTGAGAAAGGAAAAATTGATTCAGTTGTTACTGAAAATGATAAAACATATCATCAGGATATTATTATCACCAGCTTCGATTCGGGCACGCATGTGATCCCAAGGTTGCCTGTGATAATTGGCGGAAAAAATTTCTTGACAGATTCAATCCCAATTACCGTAAAGCTTACTCCGCTCGATCCGAAACAGGATTATCACGATATCAAAGACATTATAGATGTACAGAATCCTTATTCAAAATATATTGTTTGGTCAATTGTAGCAATAACAATTATTTCAATCTTACTTGTAATTTATTTTATTACCCGAAAGCAAAAAGCCATATTAAAAGAAGAGCAACCAGTTTCAAGATTGACCGCTTATGATGAAGCAATCAAATCTTTGGAGGAACTAAAAAAGCAACAGCTTCCGGAAAAAGGGCAAGTGAAATTATATTACAGCAGGTTGAATGATATACTTCGCTTGTTTGTTTTAAGGAGATTGCAAATAGCTAGCATGGCGAAGACGAATGAAGAACTTATTATACAATTGAAAGAATTGAATATTTCACGCGATCAGTTTTCGCAAATGGCTCAGGCTTTGCGCATCAGCGATTTTGTGAAATTTGCAAAATATCTTCCCGGTGAAAATGACAATGAAGAAAATTTTAAAGTGATTAAATCATCTGTTGAATTATTAAATGAAATAGCGAGCTAGTGTTATACGAATGGTCTCAACATATCAGTTTTGCCTATCCGGTTTTTTTCGGGTTGTTCGCATTAGTGCCATTAATGATTTATTGGTATGTGCGCAAATACAATGGCGGTCAAGCATCCGTGATGGTTTCTACCACTCAAAATTTCAGCGGTGTTTCTTCATGGAAAAATACGTTCAGACATGTGCCTTTCATTTTACGTGTGCTCACTGCCGTTAGTCTCATATTTGCTTTGGCGAGACCTCAGATAAAAAATGATGAGCAATTGTTGAATGGCGAGGGTATTGACGTGATGCTTTGTATCGATATCAGCGGGAGCATGCTAGCGCAGGATTTCACACCGAATAGGATTGAAGCTGCGAAAAGTGTGGCATCTACTTTCATTGATAATCGCCCGACAGATAGAATTGGTTTAGTGATTTTTTCCGGCGAAAGTTTTACAATGTGTCCGCTCACTACCGATCATAATGTGTTGAAATCGCAGTTATATAATGTTCAAAGCGGATTGCTGGAAGATGGCACTGCTATTGGTTCTGGCCTCGCCACAGGTGTTGATAGACTGAAAGGTTCTCCTTCAAAAAGCAAAGTGATTATTTTATTAACTGACGGCGAAAACAATGGAGGATTGATCGATCCAAACACAGCTAAAGAAATTGCTAAGTCAGTAGGTGTTCGTGTTTATACAATTGGTGTTGGAACAGAAGGTTTCGCGCCGGTGCCTGTACAAACTTCTAATGGCGTGATTATGCAGCGCGAAAAAATTAATATTGATGAAAAGCTGCTCACGCAAATCGCAAATGAAACAGGCGGAAAATATTATCGCGCAAAAGATGATTCTAGCCTAAAAAATATTTACTCCGAAATTGACAAGCTCGAAAAATCAAAAGTAGAAGTCACTTCCTACAGAAGATACAGCGAGCAGTTCTTTCCTTTTGCATTGGCTGCTGCAACATTATTACTTCTTGAAATGATTTTGAGATTTACATTGTTTCGAAAGTTCCCCTGATATTTTGCCACAGATTTCACAGATGAGCACAGATAGTTCTTGATTGTAATATATTTACTTGTAAATGTATTTTCAAACCTTATAAATTTTATCTTATGATTGAAGATTTCCCTTTTAAAGAAGAGACACATGAAATTATCGGTTTATGCATGGAAGTTCACAGACATCTAGGGCACGGCTTTATGGAAATTGTTTATAAAGATGTCATTGAATATGAGTTTAGAAATAATGGTATTCCATATAAAAGAGAAAAAGAATTTGAGATTCCTTATAAGAATATAATATTGCTACACAAGTTCAATGCTGATTTTGTTGTGTTTGGAAATGTTATTCTTGAAGTAAAGGCAGTTGAAGGTGGGTTTACAGATACTTTTACAACACAAGTCCTAAATTATCTGAGAGCTTCCAGATGTAAAATTGGATTATTGGTAAATTTTGGAAGAACAAAATTAGAATTCAAAAGACTTATTTATTAACTGTATTAATCTGTGCTGCTGAAGGAAAACAATAGTTGGGCATTTCTATTCGTGAAATGTATTTATCTGTGTTCTCTGTGTAATCTGTGGCAAAAATCATCCCATGCGTGCAAAAGTTTATAAATCTACTGGCAGTTGGTATTCTGTAAAAACAGAATCAGGCGAGTTTTGGAATGCAAGGCTAAAAGGCATTTTTAAAATTGATGACATTACTTCCACCAATCCCATTGCCGTTGGAGATGATGTGGAGATAGAACCAGAAAATGAGCTTGAAAAATCTGCCACAATAACGGAGATACACAACCGAAATAATTACATCAACCGGCAATCGCCTTCGCATAAAATGCAGCATCATATTGTTGCTGCTAATGTTGACCAATCTATTTTAATGGCAAGCCTGAAAGAACCTAAAACATCACAAGGGTTTATTGATCGGTTTTTGGTTGCCTGCGAATCATATCATGTTCCTGCAATCATTGTACTCAATAAATCTGACCTGTACAAAAAAAAGGAAACTGAAAAATTTGAAGAATGGAAAGAAATGTATGAATCGGTTGGCTATAAAATTTTGCTCGCCAGCATTGCAGAAAACAAAGGCACAGAAGAAATTTCCTCTTTGCTAAAAGATAAAATTACTTTGTTGAGTGGACATTCTGGAGTCGGCAAATCATCTTATATTAATCATATTTTTCCTAAACTACATTTGAAAACGCATCAGGTGAGCGGCTGGAGCGGCAAAGGAATTCATACCACAACATTTGCAGAAATGTATGATCTTCCTTATGGCGGCCAGATCATCGACACTCCTGGTATGCGCGAATTTGGATTGGTTGATATCAGCAAACAGGAGCTTTCTCATTATTTCCCAGAGATGCGAACGCGCATTAATGATTGTCAGTTCAATAATTGCCTTCATGTGAACGAACCTGATTGTGCAATAAAAAAAGCCCTCAATGAAGGCTTTATTTATGTTGATCGTTATGTTAGCTATTGCAGCATTCTCGATTCCATCGGCGAAAAAAAATATTAGTCTTACGACATAAATTTTCTCGCTGTGTTGATCATCAATTTTGTCTCGAGGAATTTAGCAACTTCAACAACTGCATCGTTGTCCTTTCTTGGCGCTTCACGAAATTTTCGCGGGTAAATGGAAATGCCCGTGTAAATGTTGTAGTGCAAAGTAAGGGTGTGGCCTTTGAACATAAAGTCCCACATCAGCGAATCAAAATCATCAGTCTTTTGTGTGAATTTAATGTCGAGGTCATCAGAAAGAATGTTGGCGACTTCATAAAATCTTTTGAGGCCGCAATCGTCATCAATAACTGCTTCGGTACAGCCGAAGTCGGTGCGTAATGTAAGGCTCATAGAGGGTGGATTTGGGATTATTATAATAGAACATTGAATTATGTTTTGAATTTAGCCGCTTTGGGCACTTTCTCACCGCTCAAAATCCTTTCCGCGCCAACGTTTTTTCCGTTGCTCGGGCATCCGTACTTTGGTCCAAAAATATTATTGATAAGCCTGCAGGAACTGCAGAAAATGATAGCAGAAGCTAGAAGGAGAGGCAATATGTTTTTGCCGGTTTTCATGGGTCTTGTGTTAAAACGATTTAAACTTACAAATATTATATTTCATTTGCAAGAAAAGGAGGAAATAGTTGGTCGATGAACGATGATTGATGTTCGATCCTTTAAGCAATTTACGCCATAAAGCCGACCATCGACCATCCGCCAACCACCATCTCTCAATGATCATTGCTCTCTTTAAACCAGCTTGCATAATGAATGTAATTGTCCGCAATCCTTTGAATTTGACCGCTGATAAGCTCTTCCGAAATGTCTTTAATCTTCTTTGCAGGAACGCCACCGTAAATGGACGCCGCTTCAATTTTTGTTCCTTCAAGCACAACGGCGCCGGCTGCAATAATAGAATGAGTGCCGACGTCAACCCCATCCATCACGATAGCGCCCATGCCAATCAGCACGCTGTCATGAACCGTGCAGCCATGCACAATCGCATTATGCCCTATTGAAACATTATTACCAATAACAGTTTTTGTTTTTTTATAAGTGCAGTGAATAACTGCGCCATCCTGCACGTTCACTTTGTTGCCAATACTAATACTATTTACATCGCCGCGAACTACCGCATTGAACCATACGCTGCAATCATCACCCATCACCACATCGCCAACGATGGTAGCGTTCGGAGCAATAAAACAGTTGTTCCCAAATTTTGGAGAAACGCCTTCAACTGGTAAAATAACAGCCATATTGATTTATGATTTTAGATTTACGATGTACGATTTGTTCAGGTTGTGCAGTCTATAGAAATTATTAATTGCCAATTATTAATAGTTTTTTTGTTGACCAGCATTTGTTCTCTTTTCAGCTCCGGTTGTGTCACTCACTTGTACAGCTTGTAATTCTATTGAGCTTAGGTCTTATTATTTGAAGCAACATTATCTCGCAGACAGTTCTTTGCGATTTTCACAATCATGCTCCTCTGCGCCTCCCTGTCTCTGCGTTTATTGTTTTTTACTCCAGCGGTTCATTTTCACATTAGCAAATTCTCTTCGTGAAGTAACAAAGATGCAACCTTGTGCGGTCGCAGCGAAATTATTTTAAGTCCAATCCCTTGGTCTTAAACATACTTCCAGCAAATCCGCTTCCGGCGTGCCTTTCAGCGGTTGATAATCATATTCGAACCTCACTGTTGGTGGCAAGCTCATTAATATGCTTTCTGTTCTGCCATTTGTTTTCAACCCAAACAGAGTTCCTTTATCATGCACCAAATTAAATTCCACATATCTCCCTCTTCTTATTTCCTGCCAATATTTATTTGATTCATTGAATAAAACATTTATTCTTTTTTCAACGATGGGAACGTATGCATCGACAAATGCATTGCCGCAAGCTTTTGAAAAATTGAACCAAAAATTCAGATCATTGTTTTCATCAGGTTTGCGATGGTCATAAAAAATGCCGCCAATGCCTCTTCGTTCATCATTGCGGTGCGTGTTCACAAAATAATCATCACAGGTTTTTTTGAATAGCGGATAAAATTTTTCATCAAAGCCATGGCACACATTTTTATATGTTTGGTGAAAATGTTTTGCATCCTCTTCAAACAAATAATATGGGGTTAAATCGGTGCCGCCACCAAACCAACAATCCGTAACGTTTCCTTCTTTGTCAGTCAATTCAAAATAGCGATAGTTGCAATGAACCGTTGGCACAAAAGGATTGATTGGATGTAGCACCAAACTCAACCCACAAGCAAACCATTTTGTTGATTCCGATGAAAGCGGGATGTGAAGCACTTCACGCATTTTGCGCGATAGTTCGCCATGCACAACAGAAGTATTGACGCCACCTTTCTCAAAAACATTTCCATTTGCAATCACTCTTGTTTTTCCGCCACCCCCTGCTTTGCGCTGCCACACATCTTCTTTGAATTTTGCGCTGCCATCAACGGCTTCAAGTGATTCGCAAATTTTGTTTTGCAACTCATGAATGAAGTCAATCCACTCTTCACGAAAATTTTTTGTTGATGTTGTATGAATTCGTTCTTTCATAACCGAAAGATATTTTTTGTATCAGATATTCACAACTCACTATTCACAACTCACCCTCTTCACCGTTTCCACAAACGCCTTCGCATGATCAACCGGAACATTTGGTAAAATGCCATGACCCAAATTTGCGATATAATTTTTTTTGCCGAAACCTTTCAACATTTGTTTCACTTCTTTTTCAATAACAGGAATGGGCGATAATAATTTCGCGGGATCAAAATTTCCCTGCAAAACAATATTGTTCCCTGCAAATTTTCTTGCCATATCAGGTTCAATGCACCAATCAATGCCCAAGCCATGAGCACCAGTAGCAACCATGCTTTCAAGCGAATGCCAAGCACCTTTCGCAAAAATGATTACGAGTGTTTCATCTTTTAATGCATCTACAATTTGCCTGATATATTTCATCGAAATATTTTCAAAATCATCCTTGCTTAATAATCCGCCCCAGCTATCAAAAATTTGAATGGTATCAACACCTGCTTTCACCTGTGCTTTTAGATAAGCAATCGTTGTGTCGGTGATCATCTGTAACAACTGATGCGCGAGCTCAGGTTGTGTGTAACAAAATGCTTTTGCTTCATCAAAAGTTTTGCTGCCTTTTCCCTGAACCATATAACAAAGAATTGTCCATGGAGCACCAGCAAAACCAATCAGCGGAACACGATTGTTCAATTCCTGTTTTGTTAGTTTGATGGCATCAAAAACATAATGCAAAGTTTCGTGCACATCAGGCACACGGATTCTTCTTAAATCATTTGCTGTTTTAATTGGCTCTGGTAAAATCGGTCCTTTGCTTTCTATCAACTGAACTTCTAAACCCATCGCTTGCGGAACGACCAAAATATCAGAAAATAAAATAGCAGCATCTACACCGATAATATCAATCGGCTGAATGGTAATCGCAGTCGCAAGTTCAGGCGTTTGCACACGTTCAAAAAAACCATACTTTTCGCGCAGCTTCATGTACTCGGGTAAATATCTTCCAGCCTGACGCATCATCCACACAGGTGTTCGCTCAGTTGCTTCGCCGCGCAGGGTTCTTAATAATAAATCGTTTTTTAATTCCATAGTGAATTGTGAGTGGTCAGTAGTGAGTGGGGTTTGTTTCAAAATATTTTATGGCTTGTTCTGCAAGCAATTCTTTTGAAGGTTCATTTGCAATTATTGTGTTATTATTAGCATGCTTCTTTATTTCATTGGCTGTTGTATTGCCAATCGCAAATAAAATAGTTTGCTGATTTATTTTGTTTATAGAAAAAAAACTATTTACAGCACTTGGACTATAAAAAATAATTCCATCATAATCTGCATTGATTTGGTGAGGGGAAGCAATCGTTTTGTAAACAATTATTTCTTTCACTTCAATGCTCTTATTTGATAATTTTTCAGGAAGCTCATCTCTTCTTTGATCTCCGCAAAAGAAGACGACCAATGAAATATTTTTATTTGAAATAATCACATCAGCCAAAGCAGTTGCTGAATCAGCAGTTCCCGCGATTGCATTTTTGCCAAAATTTTCTTCTGCTAATTTTTTTGTGGTCGAACCGATACAAAAAATTCTCCAATTTGGCTTGATGACGTTCAAATATTTAGCAACTGCTTCAACTGCATTCATACTTGTGAATACAATATTTAATGATTGATGTGAAAGAGTGTTTATTGTTTTTTTCAAACTTTCATCAACAATCATTTCCGTTTCAATAAATGAAATGCATTCTATAAAAATATTTTTTTCAGTAGCCTCATTAATGAGCTCCTTCGACAATGGTCGCGTTGATAATATGTTTATTTTATTTTGCTGCATTGCGAATTTCATCTGCTATTTGCTGACCGCCATTATTTAATAATTCTTCCGCCGCAATTTCCCCAAGATGAACTTCCATTTCAATGGGAATTATTTTTTCTATCTCCGCTTTTTTCTTTCCATCCAATGAAAAAATATTTCCCCTGAAAAAAAGTTCGTCTTCCTCAATCTCTGCTAAAGCACTGATGGGCGTTGAACATCCGCCTAATAATGTTCTTAAAAATTCTTTTTCAATTTTTGTGCAGAGCGCTGTATTCTCATCATTCAATAAAAAACATTTTTCTTTTGTTTCATAATCATATTCTCTGCAAATAATCACTATCGCTCCTTGAGCAGGTGCTGGCAACATCCAATCGAGTTCAATTGAATTTTGCGGGCGAAGATTTATTCTTTCCAAACCCGCAGCCGCAAAAATCGCCGCATCCCAATTTTCTGATTGTAATTTTTGTAGCCTTGTATTTACATTGCCACGAAGGTTATGAATTTGGTGTTGCGGATATTTATGAAGCCATTGCGCTTTTCTTCTGATGCTGCTCGTAGCAATATTGGCAACATAATTTTTATCAGATAAAAAATTGCCGTCATTCTTAAAAACCAACAGATCTTTATAAGAAGCACGTTTCAAAACTGCTGCCTGAACTACGCCGCTTGCTAATTGCGTTGGCACATCTTTCATGGAATGCACCGCGATATCAATCTTGTTATTTATTAATGCAGTATCTAAAGCTTTTGTGAAAATTCCTTGCACGCCCATTTCATACAATGGCGTTTTCAGATCAATGTCGCCTTCGCTTTTAATAAAAACCAATTCACTGTCAATTCCATGTTGTTTCAGCAAATCCTTTACCAGCGTGGCTTGCCATACCGCAAGTTGACTTTCACGAGTGCCTATTTTGAGTGTGCTTTGCATGGATGCTTAATGAGTAATAAATGGTAAGTAGTAGGTGCTGAATAATTAAAATCTAAGTTAGATGGTTTTAACATCAACGGTCATTATTCACTATTCACCATTGACCTTCAAGACATAAAATCATTAATAGCTTCAATGTAATGACAACCGCCTTGGTTTTGGCGCTGCATTTTTACTGCCATGCCATTGATTATGCGTTGAATTTTTTCTTCTTTATTAATGATAGGAGAAGTTATTTTTACCGTCTCGGCAAATAAAGGGCTTGAATGAATTTCGTTCAGCTTTGTTTTAACGGCTTTCAGGACGGGCACATGTTTGCGCATTTTATGCCATTCCATAAATTCCATAATATGCATGGCAATGATGGCTTTTGCTTTTGGCACTTCGGCTTCGCGTTTTTGCAAAGTGGCATCATTGATTTTTGATAAATCATCCACATTCACCAAATCAATTTGAGATAACTCTTTTGCAGATGCTTCAATATTATTAGGGATTGATAAATCGATCAATAATTTTTCTTTGGAATTGATCAGGTCAGATTTTTTAATGATTGGCTGCTCAGCATTTGTGGCAACAATAATAATGTCCGCTGCTTTTATTTCTTCTTCAACATTGTCATAAGAAGCATTCATCAATCCCATTTCTTCAGCCAACAAAAAAGATTTTTCTTCAGAGCGATTGATAAGCGTGATATTTTTTGTGCCAAGATAATCAACCATATTCCTACAGGTATTGCGCCCAATTTTTCCGGTGCCGATCAACAGGATTTTTTTATTTGAAATGTCTTGTATATTTTCTTTTATATACTGAACAGCAGCAAAAGAAACAGAAACAGTGCCGCCGCTCAGTTCAGTTTGGTTCTTTATAACTTTTGATGATTGCAAAATGCAATTGAACAATCTTTCGGTGAATGCCTGAATGCGATTATGCTCTTTAGAAATTTTCACGGCTTGCTTTATCTGCCCAACAATTTCATAATCTCCCAAAATCTGTGAGTCCAATCCAGCGGCAACGTTGAACAAATGTTCAATGGCATCCATCCCGTTTTTTATATAAGAAGAATCCCTGAAAATTTCTTTTGAGCTTTTTGTTTGTGTGCAGAGCAAATCAATGAGCTGGGAAATATTATCTGCAAAACCATAAATCTCAGTTCGGTTGCAAGTGGAAAGAATGAACAATTCATTCAAACCAAAAGAAGGTGCTAAAGAAAGTATATTCTGATATTGTTCATTATTAATAGCAAGTTTTCCCCGAACATCGGCATCGGTTTTTTTATAGTTGATCCCGGCTATGAAAAATTTTGATATGTCAGTTGTTCGGTGACCCATGCTTTAAAATCTAAATAAATAGTTACGGCAAAAGTAGTTGTCAGAGTTTTTATTAGCATCATTTTTATGTCATAGGAATGTCATTTGTATGGATGATTCTAATCATCCCATTTAATAATTAAGGTCATAGCAATTTATAAATCCAATGCAGGTCTCAATTTCGTTTCTACAATAATTTAATTCAACTAAACTTTTGGTTCATTCGCAGTAGTTACATTTGCAAATTGTTTTAATTATGGCAACAACAAAAAAGCGTGGAATTATTTTGATGAATCTTGGCTCGCCGGATTCAACGGAAGTGAAAGATGTTCAAAAATATTTGATGCAATTTTTAATGGATGGAAGAGTGATCGATTATCCGTATCTGTTCAGAAAAATTTTGGTAGGCGGTATTATTGTTCCATCTCGCGCTTCCAAATCCGCTGAGGCTTATAAAACTATCTGGACAAAAGAAGGATCGCCATTAGTTGTTCTCACGCGACGGTTGCAGCATGCTTTGCAAGCATTGGTAGAAGAACCGGTAGAAATTGCGATGCGCTATGGCAACCCAACTGTTGAATTTGCTTATAATAATTTATTAAAGAAAAATCCTGCATTAGAAGAAGTGATTGCCCTGCCGCTATATCCTCATTATGCAATGTCTTCTTATGAAACTGCGGTTGAATATGCGAGAGAAATTTATAAAGAAAATAAATATTCGTTCAAGCTTACATTCATTAAGCCATATTATAATGAGCCAAATTATATAAATGCATTAGCTGAAAATATGCGCCCTTATCTACAGCAAGATTATGATCATCTTCTTTTCAGTTATCATGGAGTACCGGGCAGGCATATCCGAAAAAGCGATCCGACCGGAAACCATTGTTTGAAAATGAATGATTGCTGCAATGTTTCTTCTGTTGCGCATTCCACTTGTTATCGTCATCAGGTTTTTGAAACAACCAGATTGGTAACAGAAAAATTGAACATCCCTAAAAATAAATTCAGCATATCGTTTCAATCGAGACTTGGTAAAGGATGGCTGCAACCTTTTACTGACGTGCGTTTGGAAGAAATGCCAAAAGAAGGGATTAAAAAATTGCTGATTGTTTGTCCGGCTTTTGTGAGCGATTGTTTAGAAACTTTGGAAGAAATTGCAATGCGTGGAAAAGAATCGTTCATGAGTGCTGGAGGCGAGAGTTATGAAATGATTCCATGCTTGAACACAAACCCATTATGGGTAAAAACAATTGCTGATTGGGTTAAAGAATATGCCCAAGGTGAAAACAAAATGAGGCTCGATTAAGCATTTAGTTTTTATAGCCACTTTCCGAAAAGCAGAACTACAAACCATAAACTATAAACAACAAACTTGTATTTAAAAGCCCTCCATATTATTTTCGTCATCACCTGGTTTGCTGGTATATTTTATATGCCAAGGCTTTTTGTTTATAACACTGAAGCTGAATCAAAACCAGAACCAGCAAAAAGGATTTTGCATGAACAGTTTGAGATAATGATGAAAAGGCTTTGGTATGGCATCGCGATTCCATCGGCAGTTCTTACATTATTATTGGGCCCGGCTGTTATGTTCAATGATGGTTGGAATAAAATATTGTTTGATGAACCGGGACGATGGCTGCTCATCAAATTAATCTTTGTTGTTTTTTTATATCTCTATTTTATATCACTCCATAAAATATTTAAACAACATTTGAAAGGCATTTATAAATACAATTCTCAGCAGCTACGCATCTGGAACGAAGTAGCGACTATTTTTTTGGTTGCCATAGTCATGCTTGCAGTAGTGAAGCAGGGCATCAGTTTGGTTTGGGGAGTGGGCGGGTTGATATTGTTTATTATTGTATTGATGAGCGCGATAAAGATTTATAAAATGATTAGGTCGGGGAAGAGTTGATTAGTTGAAGGGTTGAAAAGTAAATTGGTTAATAAAAGAAACTCCATCAGGTTAATCAGACAAATAAAAAACCTCCTTACTCAGGAGGCTTTATAAACAGGGGCAAAAAGGTAGTTCTTCCAGAAATTGGCCCAAACCAAAGTGAAATTCAAGGCATTGGTAGTCTTTAAAATGTACAGGGTTCTTCCTAAAAATATCAAGAGATTAAAAACGGGTGGTGACGGACTACAATAATTTGTATCTATGGTGGAGGAAATAAAAGGAAGGGGAGTAGGAATACCCCCCTTTTTAACCCCTAAACCCTAAACCGTAGAAAAGGTTTTTCATGTAACTAAAAATTACAGGAAATAAGTTTTATAATTCAATTTCAGTCAGAAGTAGATAAGAATCAAATAGTTGAGTTTGTTTTAAAGAATATTGGAGATTTTTCAAAAGTTTAGATATCGTTCGGCATAACTAAAAACATAAATTGTGCCAAAGGAAGTGATTGTGGATAACGTAAAGCAATTGTGTAAAATCTAAACGGGGTTTCTTAAATTTTTAACGATCCAAGCTTTCGTCTTTTCGAGCTCATCCACAATAGCTCGTCGATTTCCATGTCTTTCTTCTTGCAAACCTTTGCTCGCATTGCTTTTAATCTCCTATTTCCCGTAACTTTGCAGCCATTTTCCAAAATATTTCGCGGGGTTTTAGTATGTCATCCAAATACAAGGAATATCAGCAATTGAATTTGCCAATTATTGGCCAGGAAATTCTTGCCAAATGGGAAGCAAGCCAGGCTTTTGAAAAAAGCGTCGATCTTCGTGAAGGTGCAGTGCCGTTTGTTTTCTATGAAGGCCCGCCAAGTGCTAATGGCATGCCCGGCATTCATCACGTCATTTCGAGAACGTTGAAAGATCTGGTTTGCCGCTACAAAACCATGCAGGGATTTCAGGTAAAACGCAAGGGCGGATGGGATACACACGGTTTGCCTGTTGAGCTGGGTGTTGAAAAAGAATTGGGCATCACGAAAGAAGATATCGGTAAGAAAATTTCAGTTGAAGAATATAACCGCAAATGTCGTGAAGCAGTTTTACGATATAAGGACAAATGGGACGAGCTGACCAATAAAATGGGCTATTGGGTTGATTTGAAAAACCCATACATTACTTTTGAAAACAACTACATTGAAACGCTTTGGTGGATATTGAAGCAGCTTTATAATAAAGAATTATTATACGAAGATGTTAGCATTCAGCCATATTCACCAGCAGCAGGAACAGGATTAAGCTCGCATGAACTGAACCAGCCCGGAACTTATAAAGATGTGAAGGATACAAGTGCAGTTGCGATGTTCAAACTAGCTGATAATTCAGCATTAAAAATTAATAATGCCGTTGATGGCGAAGTTTTCTTTTTGGCTTGGACAACAACGCCATGGACGCTTCCTTCAAATCTTGGGTTGACTGTAGGTCCGAATATTGATTACGTTCTGGTGAAAACTTTCAATCCCTATACTCATCTCCCAATCAATGTAATTCTTGCAAAAGCATTGCTTGGTAAATATTTTAAACCAGATGATGAGAATATAAATTTTGATGAATACAAAGAAGGAAACAAAATTCTTCCTTGGAAAATATTAGCTGAATTCAAAGGCAAAGGTCTCGAAGGAATTTCCTACGAACAATTGATGCCTTATGAAGCCAACAAAATGGATAACACAAATTCATTTAAGGTTTTGCTGGGTGATTTTGTGACTACTGAAGACGGAACTGGCATTGTTCATACTGCGCCAGCTTTTGGTGCGGATGACTTTAAAGCTGGCAAAAAATATAATATCGGCATTCTCATAATGGTTGATAAACAAGGAAAGTTTATTGATGGCTTGGGCGAATTCAGCAACCGTTATGTGAAAAATTATAAGGATGATCCGAATTATGTGGATGTGAATGTTGACATCTGCGTGAAACTGAAAAAAGAAAACCGTGCTTTCAAGATAGAAAAATACGAGCACAGTTATCCGCATTGCTGGCGAACAGACAAGCCGATTTTATATTATCCGCTTGATGCGTGGTTTATCAAAACCACTGCGTTAAAAGATAGAATGGTTGAGCTGAACAAAACCGTTAACTGGAAACCAAAATCAACTGGCGAAGGAAGATTTGGCAACTGGCTGGAAAATATGGTTGACTGGAATTTGAGCCGTAGCCGTTTTTGGGGAACAGCATTGCCGATTTGGAGAACAGAAGATGGAAGCGAAGAAATCTGTATTGGTTCTATTCAAGAATTGCTAACCGAGGCAAGAAAGGCTGATGAAGTATTGGGCACTCACAACTCACAACTCACAACTCACGACCTCGATCTGCACAAGCCTTATGTAGATGATATAATATTGTTGAGCCCATCAGGCAAACCGATGACACGTGTTCCCGATCTCATCGACGTTTGGTTCGATTCCGGAGCAATGCCTTATGCGCAATGGCATTTTCCTTTTGAAAACATTGAAACATTCTCACAGAATTATCCAGCAGATTTTATCGCCGAAGGCGTTGACCAAACACGCGGCTGGTTTTATACTTTGCACGCAATCGGTAGTTTGATAAAGGAAAGCGTGATTGATGAATTGCAAAAAGCCAATCTTCCAACAGATAAAATTGATGGTAGAGCTTTCAAAACGGTTGTCTCAAATGGTTTGGTGCTGGATAAGAGTGGCAACAAAATGAGCAAGCGTCTTGGCAATGTGGTTGACCCGTTCAAAACCATTGAGCAATTTGGCGCAGACGCAACGCGCTGGTATCTCATCACCAACGCGTCACCATGGGAAAGCATGAAGTTTGATATTGAAGGCATCAAGGAAGTGCAGCGCAAATTCTTCGGCACATTATATAATACGTATCAATTTTTCGCTCTCTATTCTAATGTGGATGGCTTTGCTTTTAAAGAAGAATACATCCCGATAGCTCAGCGTCCGGAAATTGATCAATGGATCCTTTCTTCTTTAAATACATTAATAAAGAAGACAACAGAAAATTTTGATGATTATGAGCCGACGATTGCAGGAAGGCTGATTGAGGATTTTGTGGATGCGCATTTGAGCAACTGGTATGTGCGCCTTTGCCGCCGCCGTTTCTGGAAAGGTGAATATGAGCACGATAAAATTGCAGCTTATCAAACCTTATATGAATGTCTTGAAACGATTGCCTTGTTAATGGCGCCGGTTTCGCCATTCTTCTCTGATTGGCTTTTTACAAACCTGAATGAAGTAACGGGCAAGAAAACATTGCAATCCGTTCACCACACAGATTTTCCGAAGGCAAATGAATCAGCAATTGACACGGCTCTGGAAGAAAGGATGCAATTGGCACAGGATGTATCATCACTTGTATTGTCATTAAGAAAGAAGGTGAACATCAAAGTGAGGCAACCCCTTCAAAAGATACTGATACCAGTTTTGAATCCAGCCATGAAAGGGCAGCTTCAAAAAATGGAAGATTTGGTGAAAAACGAGGTGAACGTTAAAGAAATTCAATATATAACAGAAACCGACGGGTTCATCAAGAAGAAAATCAAACCCAATTTTATCGCTCTAGGCAAAAAGCTTGGTGCAAAAATGAAGGCGGTTTCAGTGGCTTTGGCGGGTTTTAAGCAGGAAGATATAGCAAAACTTGAAAAAGAAGGGGCTTATACTTTGTTAATTGATAGCGAACCCTTAATATTACAAATTAATGAAGTTGAG
>CAIYPC010000434.1 GCA_903927975.1 uncultured Bacteroidota bacterium
TGAGTTGTGAGTTGTGAGTTGTGAGTTGTGAGTTGTGAGTTGTGAGTTGTGAGTTGTGAGTTGTGAGTTGTGAGTTGTGAGTTGTGAGAATTTGAGGTTGTAATTTACAGCAAACATATTATCAAACACCCTTCAACTTTTCAACCCTTCAACAAATCAACTCCCTAGCTCGTTCCCTTATCCAAATGAAATTTATGAAAGAAGCGATGAATGGCTGGCGCGAGGATAATGCCAATATTTGTTATAAACACAACTCCACTAAATAACGCATAGAAAGAAGAGAACCATTTGCCGATATCAGTTTTGATCTCCACTACCGGACCCATTCCACTTAATATCATGGAAGCATTGTGCAAAGAATCCAGCCACGGGATATCCGAAGTATAGTGATAGCCAACAACACCAATCATCAGACAGACAAAAAGTATTAGCATTCCACGAGCAAGGCATTTCATCACTCTTTTGTAATAAACACTTCTGGGCGCGAGCGGTTGTTTCTTATGTTCAAACATGATGTTGATTAATTTTATAAAAGTAACATGTTTTACAAAAAGGAATATATGTTGGTTCGACAATAATTTTACTAAATTGCTGTCCTTAAAAAATCGTATTGAAATATCTTTTAGGATTTGATATTGGCTCATCATCTGTGAAAGCAGCATTGCTACAGGCAGATTCGGGAAAATTAGTGGCATCTGCGTTTTCTCCTTCGCACGAAATGGAAATCATTTCCGTGAAGCCAGGTTTTGCAGAGCAGCATCCCGAACGTTGGTGGGATGAACTGATCAACGCAACAAATATGCTGCGAAAAAAAATTTCTTATCAGCCTGATGAAATTATTTCCATTGGCATTTCTTATCAGATGCATGGATTGGTTTGTGTTGATAAAAATTTGCAACCACTTCGTCCGTCAATTATCTGGTGCGACAGCCGCGCTGTTGATTTTGGTAATGACGCTTTTGAAAAAATGGGCGAAGAATTCTGCCTGAAAAATTTTCTCAATTCTCCAGGCAATTTCACTGCAAGCAAATTAAAATGGGTGAAAGAAAATGAGCCTGAAATTTACAGTAAGATTTATAAGATAATGTTGCCAGGGGATTATATTGCATTGAAGCTAACAGGTAATCCTGCGACAACCATTTCAGGATTATCAGAGGGCATTTTGTGGAATTATCAAACCAATGATATTTCAAAAGAGCTTTTGGATTATTATCAGATTGATGAAAATTTGTTGTCGCCCATTGTTCCAACATTCGGCGAGCAGGGAAGAACAAATAAAACTACTTTTGAAATTTTAGGTATTGCTGAAGGAACGCCGGTTTCTTATCGCGCAGGCGATCAGCCCAATAATGCATATTCACTCAACGTAATTCAGCCCGGTGAAATTGCCGCGACGGCGGGAACTTCAGGCGTTGTATATGGGGTTACTGATAAGGCCGAGTACGATTTGCAATCAAGAGTGAATGCGTTTGTGCATGTTAATAATACGGATAGGGATAAACGTTATGGGATATTACTTTGTGTGAACGGAACAGGGATTTTGAACAGTTGGCTTCGCAAAAATTTTATGAGTGATCTTTCTTATGATCAGATAAATCACGAAGCTTCAAAAATTTCTATAGGTGCTGAAGGCTTGCAATTCTTTCCATTTGGTAATGGTGCAGAAAGAGTGCTTACAAATAAAAATATCACAGCTAATTTAAAAGGCTTGCAGTTCAACACGCATAACCGTGCGCATGTTGCTCGCGCAGCGCAGGAAGGCATTGTGTTCGCATTGAATTATGGAATGGAAATAATGAAAGAGATGGGAATGGAATTAAAAACAATTCGTGCTGGTCATGCAAATATGTTTTTAAGCGAAGTGTTTGCACAAACTTTTTCAAATGTTGCAAATTGTGTGGTTGAATTATATAATACCGATGGAGCGGTAGGTGCGGCAAGGGCTGCAGGAGTTGGCGCGGGTTATTATAAAAATTTTGTAGAATGCTTTCTGGGGATGGAAGTGATCAAAAGCATTGAACCTGAAAAAAAATCGCTGGATCAAACAACCGATGTTTATCAAAGCTGGAAAAAAGAATTATTATCTCTCATCAAATAAAATCAAGTGCTATGAGTATCGTTACTGGTAACAGAGAATATTTTAAAGGTATTGGTGAAATTAAATATGAAGGACTTCAATCAGATAATCCGCTTGCGTATAAATGGTACGATGAAAATAAAATCGTTGCTGGAAAAAGTTTGAAAGAGCATCTTCGTTTTGCGGTTTGTTATTGGCATACGTTCTGCAACACGGGTGGCGATCCATTTGGTCCAGGCACCAAAACTTTTGAATGGAACCAATCTGCGGATGCGGTGCAACGCGCCAAAGACAAGGTGGATGCGGCTTTCGAGTTCATCACAAAATTGGGCGTTCCTTATTATTGTTTTCATGATGTTGATTTAATTGATGAAGCTGATTCAATCAATGAATATGAATCTCGCATGAAAACGATTGTTGATTATGCAAAACAAAAACAATCCGCAAGCGGCGTGAAATTATTATGGGGCACAGCAAATGTGTTTTCCAATCCACGCTATATGAATGGAGCTTCTACCAATCCTGATTTTGCAGCAGTTGCTTATGCAGGCACGCAAGTAAAAAATTCAATTGATGCAACCATTGCGCTTGGTGGTGAGAATTATGTTTTTTGGGGTGGGAGAGAAGGCTACATGACATTGCTCAACACCAATATGAAACGTGAGCTTGATCATCTCGGAAGATTTTTAGGCATCGCACGTGATTATGCTCGCAAACAAGGTTTCAAGGGAACATTTTTTATTGAACCAAAACCATGCGAGCCAACAAAGCATCAATATGATTATGATTCTGCAACAGTAGTTGGCTTTCTTCGCCACTATGGATTGGATAAAGATTTTAAATTGAATATTGAAGTGAACCACGCAACACTTGCTGGTCACACGTTTCAGCACGAGCTACAAGTTGCTGCTGATGCAGGAATGCTTGGCAGCATTGATGCAAACCGTGGCGATTCACAAAATGGATGGGACACTGATCAGTTCCCAATCAACTTGAACGAGTTGATTGAATCTGTATTGATCATTATGGAAGCTGGTGGATTAAAAGGAGGTGGTGTAAATTTCGATGCGAAGACAAGAAGAAATTCTACCGATCTCGATGATATTTTCTTGGCGCATATTGGTGGTATGGATGCGTTTGCACGTGCATTTATTATTGCTGATAATATTTTGGAAAAATCTCCTTACAAAAAATTCCGTGCACAACGTTATGCGTCTTTTGACGGTGGTAAAGGAAAAGATTTTGAAGATGGAAAATCAACGCTCGAGGATCTGCGTTCATTTGCGATTGCCAATGGTGAACCAAAACAGATCAGTGGGAAGCAAGAGTGGCTGGAGAATTTGATCAATCAATATATTTGATTTCTCAATCGTTATTAATAGGCAACAGCATTTCGGGTTTTCAAAACCTGAAATGCTGTTTTACTTTTTATAAGCGATGCTTAAAATGAAGATTTTTTCGAATGAAGATTTTTAAATTTAATTAGAGTGTTGCCGTCATTGCGAGGCACGAAGCAACCTGATCTATGAACAAAAATATGTTTTCTATTTTAAGATCAGATTGCTTCGTGCCTCGCCGCTGCATGAAAGGCTTGCCAACTTATAAACACCTCTTTCTAAAAACCAAAGAGCGTAAGATCGCGGCGAGTCCCGCAGTTGCATTCTGAGATTGAGAGAGCATGATGCGGAGACTCGCCTGAGAACCTTAATTTTAGTGATAATAATTTTTTGTTCCGATAGATAAATAGAAATAAACAAGATGAAAAAAATTACGCCGCTAATTTTTGTTTTGCTTTCGATGCTCTCTTATATTAATGCTTCTGCACAGTCATTAATCTGGAAAGAAGTATTGCCCGGAGTTTGGAAAGGCGTTGCTGGCAAGCCGGAAGCTTATGATTTATTAAAAGCATCCGGAGCTTCGCCAAAAAAAGAAGCGATAGCAAAAATTGGTAAAGCAGATTTCCCATTTAATAGAAGTGAGATTGCAATTAAAATAATCGATGGAAAAACATACCTGCGCTTTCCATTAATGAAGGAAGAGCAACTATATGGGTTTGGTTTAAATTTCCAAACCGTAAACCAGAGAGGCAAAATTTTGCAGTTGCATGTGGATCATTATGGCGGTACTGACAATGGTCGAACACATTCACCCACGCCTTTTTATGTTTCTTCAAAAGGATATGGCGTGTTTATCAATTCTGCTAGATATTTGAATGTATATGCAGGCACAGCCGTTAGAAAAGATAGCAAAAACAAACCGGCAGAACAGGACAGGAATACAGATACTAACTGGAATGCACAACCGTATTCAGATGCGGTGGAAATATTAGTTCCTGCTGCGGGTGTAGAAATTTATGTATTTGCAGGACCGTCTCCATTGGATGCAATAAGAAGATTTAATTTATATAACGGCGGTGGATGTTTGCCACCACGTTGGGGATTGGGATTCACTCAACGTGTAAAATCTTTATATACTTCCGATGAAGTAGAAAAAGAAGCAGATGCTTTTGAACAGAAGGGCTATCCATTAGATTTTATCGGGTTGGAACCTGGATGGCAAAGCAAATCGTATCCCGGGAGTTTTGAATGGGATAAATCACGATATCCTGATCCAGAAAAATTTGTTTCGGAAATGCTTCAAAAAAATATCCGCCTTAACTTATGGATCAACCCTTATGTTTCTAAATATGCTGCGTTCTATAAAAACATTTTGCCTTATACTTGCTCTCACACTGTTTGGAATGGTGTTGTGCCTGACTTCATAATGCCACAAGCCCGCAAATATTTTTTTGATCAGTTAAAAAACAATCAGATAAAATTAGGTGTGAGCGGTTATAAAATAGATGAGGTGGATGGCTACGATAATTGGTTATGGCCAGATGTGGCAACTTTTCCAAGTGGCATTGCAGCAGAGCAAATGCGACAAACCTATGGCGTGTTGGCGCAACGTTACAGCACGGAAATTTTTCATCAGCAAAATAAAAGAACATTTGGTTTGGTGAGAGCTTCCAACGCAGGCGCGGTATCTTTTCCTTATGTTATTTATAATGATTATTACAAGCACGAAGATTTTGTAACAGCTTTGATCAATAGCGGATTTGCTGGCGTGTTATGGACACCTGAAGTAAGAGCCTCTGAAGCAAGTGAAGAATGGCTGCGCAGGATGCAGACAGTTGTGTTTTCCCCAATGGCAATGATCAATGCTTGGGCAAGCGGAACAAAACCATGGTCGTATCCTGATGTTGCTGCGCAGGTAAAAGATCTTGCATTATTGCGCATGCAAATGATGCCTTACTGGTACACCGAATTTGCCAAATACCATTTTGAGGGTACACCGCCATTCAGGGCAATGAATTTAGAAGAAGGATTTTATCAGAGCAACACAAACGTTGTAACAAATAAAAATCTTCAGGAAAATCCCTATGTGCTTGCTACCGTGAGTGAGGTAAAAGATCAATATATGGCAGGCGAATATTTATTGGTGGCTCCAATGTTTACCGGTAACAAAACTCGTCAGGTTATTTTGCCCAAGGGCAATTGGTATGATTTCTACACAGGCGAATATGCCGGCAATGGCGAAATTATTACGGTGACACCAGGGCTTGATAAAATTCCAGTCTATGTGAAAGATGGCGCTATCATTCCCATGCAACAGCCGTTGCTTCATGCGCCAAGAGCCGGAGTAAAAGTAGATATTGAGTTCAGGCACTATGGTGAAAAAGACGGGTACTATAAATTATATGATGATGATGGCGAAACATATAATTATGAAAAAGGAGATTATAGCTGGAGAACGATAAAGATGAAAAAAAATAATAAAGGTGAGTGGGAAGGAAGTATATCTGAAGCTGAAAAAAATAAACCTTGTTCAATAGGAAATGTAAGTTGGAAACATGTTGCTCCATCGAAATGATTACATGATAGTGATCCGCTCCATAAGTTTACATTAATAATTTATCTTTAGAAATATCAACAAGAAAAAACCTTCACAACACATGAAATTCTTTGTAACTATTTTTTGTTTTTCTTTCTATTCATTTTCTGTGCTTGCGCAAGATAATGCCAACCTAAAACTCTGGTACAAACAGCCTGCTGACAATTGGAACGAAGGATTGCCTGTTGGCAACGGAAGATTGGGCGCGATGGTTTTTGGCTATCTTGAAAAAGAACGCATCCAACTGAATGAGGAAAGCCTTTGGGCAGGGCAGAAAATGGATGATAATAATCCCGAAGCATCAATGCATTTAAAAGAAATTCAGCAACTGATATTAAATGATCAGAACGCAAAAGCAATTGAGTTGGCTAATAAATATATGATCGGCACACCGCCGCGGCTTCGTTCTCAGCAAACATTGGGAGATGTGTATCTTGATTTTGGTGAAGATGTTCCCGCAACAGATTACAAGCGCAGCCTTGATCTTGAAACAGGAATTGTTTCAACAACCTATCAGGCAAATGGCGTGAACTATAAACGCGAAACATTTGTATCAGCTCCTGATAATTCGATCATCATTCATCTGATTGCTGATAAACCCGGCATGATAAATTGTAAAGTAATCCTTGCGCGTGAAATGGATGCAACCATAAAACCTGTTGCTACAAACATACTTGAGATGAGTGGTCAATTGATAGATGTGACTGATGTTCCAAATGGCAAAGGCGGATTTGGTATGAAGTTTACAAGCGTTTTAAAAGCAATCAATAAAAGCGGAAAAATAACAAGCGCAAATAATTCCTTGTTCGTTGAAAATGCAAATGAGATAACCATCATCGTTAGTGCTACGACCGATTATAATTTATCGAAATTAAATTTCGACAGGAACATCAATACAAAACAAACCTGCGAACAGATCATCAACAATATAAAACAGACTGATTATGCTTCATTGCTAAAAAGACATCTCGCAGAATATCAACCTATGTTCAATCGCGTTTCACTTCAATTAGGAACGATAGATGCAAGTAAAACAATGTTACCGACTGATGAAAGAATTAAAAAAGTAAAAGCAGGGGAAGCAGATGAAAGTTTGGTTGCATTATATTTTCAGTTTGGAAGATATCTGTTGATGAACAGCTCACGCAAGCCCGCAGTGCTACCTGCTAACCTGCAGGGAATTTGGAACAATGAATACAATGCGCCATGGGATGCAGACTTTCACACCAACATCAATTTGCAAATGAACTATTGGCTCGCTGAAGTTTGCAACCTGAGTGAAACGACGGTTCCATTAGCAAATTTTATTGATAATCTCCGCGTGCCGGGACGAGTGACTGCAAAAGAAATGTATGGCATTAATCAAGGTTGGGTGATGCATCATTGCACAGATGTGTTTGGGCGAACAGGCATTCATGATGGTGCAAGCTGGGGCACAAATCCGATTGCTACACTTTGGCTTTGTCTTCCACTTTGGGAAGATTATAAGTTTACGATGGATAAAGAATTTTTGCGCAAGCGCGCTTATCCGATCATGAAAGAAGCTGCAGAATTTGTGCAGCGTTTTTTGATTGAAGATAAAAATGGAAATCTTGTAACGGCGCCATCTACTTCACCTGAAAATTCTTTTAAACTTCCTGATGGCTCAACAGGGCAATTTACTTATGCACCAACGATGGATATCGAGATCATACATGAACTGTATAATGCGCTCATTGAAAGCACAAAAATTTTGAATGAAGATCAGGCGTTCGCCGCATCGCTTCAGCAAACATTAAAAAGATTGCCGCCAGTTAAAATAAGTAAACGATATGGCACGATACAAGAATGGGTAAATGATTATGAAGAAATAGAGCCAGGGCACAGGCACATGTCGCATTTGTTCGGATTATATCCTGGCACTACGATCAATCCAAAAACACCCGAGCTTTTTGATGCAGCCAATAAAACGTTGGAGCGCAGATTATCTAACGGTGGCGGACATACGGGTTGGAGCCGCGCATGGGTCATTAATTTTTTTGCGCGGTTACAGAATGGAGAAAAGGCTTATGAAAATGTGCAGGCACTGCTTGCTAAATCCACATCCATTAATTTATTTGACATGCACCCGCCATTTCAGATTGATGGAAATTTTGGTGGCACTGCAGGTATTGCAGAGATGCTGATACAATCGCAAAACGATTATATACAATTGTTGCCCGCTTTGCCAAAAGCTTGGGAAGCTGGCTCTGTGAAAGGGCTTTGCGCAAGAGGCGGTTTTGTGATTGATATGGAATGGAAAGATGGAGCGATCACAAAAGCATCTGTTTTTTCAAAGAAAGGCGGGGAGTGCGTTGTGAAGTATGGTGATAAGGAAATGAAGATTACGACTAAGGCTGGAATGAATTATAAGGTTTTGTAAAAGATAAAAAGCAATCTTAATAATTATTTCTGTTCACGAAAGTGGGAATCCCATCGCATATATATTCTTTACCAAATTTTTTTTAGTCACTTTTAGTTGTGATAATTGCTAATATGCAAAAAATAAACACTGATGTTTTAAAGACTAAACAACATTTCGAAATGCCATCAGAATTCTTTGTCATTTGTTGTTAACTTTATCATAAGTGAATCATCAAGTCGGAAACATTGTAGGCAAGTATTAGTAACATACTATTATTCGAAAATGAAAAATACATTTCTTCTGCTATTCCTTATAGTGAGGTTCACTAATTCCTTTGGACAGACAGTGCTCGACACCGATGGCTTAAATAACCTCAATAACGTTTATTTGTTTTCATTAAAGGAATACTGCAAATCCTTAGATTCTACAAAATCTAAAGTAATATATGTTAGGAATGACGATTTTATTGCGGACAGTTGGCCAAAGCAAATCTTGGGTTTTGACATAAAATATTTAAAAAAGAACAGTGAATATATAAATGCAATTAACCAAAATAAAGGAAGTGTAATTATCGTTGGCATAACTCCGTTCGATTTTAGGAAGGGTGAATTCTCTTGCGGGATCATTCCATTTTTAACAACTTTTACAAGGAAAAATATAAACATGGCCAATGGCGGTGGTTTGACCGTTTACTTTACATACGATTCAGAAAGAAACGGGTTAATATATAAATACAAAAAGTGGTCGGGTATATAAATTGCCAACGTTTCGTTTCGTGTCCACGCTAATCGAAACTTGCTTTAAAAGAAAAATGTGGTTTGTAAAAACGGTAACCGCGGCATCAGGAGCAGAAAAAAAAATTAATAATACAACCAACTTCAAGATTCAA